>NZ_DIHV01000120.1:0-3497 GCF_002420325.1 Marinobacter sp. UBA5687 | reverse complement strand
ATGAGCGCCGGCACCGAAATCCTCACCCGCGAAGACGTGATGGACGGCGTGGCCGACATGGTGCACGAAGTCCAGGTGGAAGCCACCTTCCCGGACGGCACCAAACTGGTCACGGTCCACAACCCAATCGTCTAAAAGCCAATGAGAAGCTACCTGCGTTGCCGCTGCGGCGTTAAAAGAAGGCTCAAAATGCTCATTTATACATGCATAAACTCCGCTTTTTCGCCTTCTTTTGCCTTGCAGCGCCTGCCTCGCCAACGCTTCTCATCGGCTTTTCAAGGAGGCTTTTTATGATCCCCGGTGAATACCAACTCAAAGACGGTGACATCGAACTCTGCGCCGGCCGCGAACGCATCCAGCTGGACGTGGCCAACACCGGCGACCGCCCGGTGCAGATCGGCTCCCACTACCACTTCGCCGAAGCCAACCCGGCTCTGGACTTCGACCGCGCCAAAGCCCGCGGCTACCGCCTGGACGTGGCCGCCGGCACCGCCATTCGGTTCGAACCCGGCCAGACTCGCTCTGTAACGCTGATTCCGTTTGCGGGGAAAAGGGAAATTTACGGTTTCAGAGCTGAGGTGATGGGGAGTTTGGACTCCAAGAACTAAGTCTGAGGTCCGGCGGGGGTTGCCCTTCCGGGAATGTGCGGAGGCATGGATGCCGGAGAACAAGCGCCACAGGGATGTGCCGCAAGGAGCGTTTCCCGGAAGGGCAACCCCCGCCGGGCCCGGCACCAAGATTAAAGTGAGAAAAAACATGAAAATCAGCAGACAAGCCTACGCCGACATGTACGGCCCCACCGTAGGGGATCGCGTCCGCCTGGGCGACACCGAACTGTGGATAGAAGTGGAAGAAGACCACACCCACTACGGCGACGAAGTAAAATTCGGCGGCGGCAAAGTCATCCGCGACGGCATGGGCCAGAGCCAGCGCTGCGACGACGCCGTGATGGACACCGTGATCACCAACGCCCTCATCCTCGACTGGTGGGGCATCGTCAAAGCCGACGTCGGCATCCAGAAAGGCCGCATCGCCGCCATCGGCAAAGCCGGCAACCCGGACACCCAGCCAGACGTGACCATCGTCATCGGCCCCGGCACCGAAATCATCGCCGGCGAAGGCAAGATCCTCACCGCCGGCGGCATCGACCCCCACATCCACTTCATCTGCCCCCAGCAGGTAGAAGAAGCCCTGATGAGCGGCGTGACCACCATGCTCGGCGGCGGCACCGGCCCGGCCACCGGCACCAACGCCACCACCTGTACCCCGGGCCCCTGGCACATCGGCAAGATGCTGCAGGCCGTGGACAGCCTGCCCATGAACATCGGCTTCCTGGGCAAAGGCAACGCCAGCCTGCCGGAAGCGCTGGAGCTGCAGGTAAAAGCCGGCGTGATCGGCCTCAAACTGCACGAAGACTGGGGCACCACCCCGGCCAGCATCGACAACTGCCTGACCGTGGCCGACCAGTACGACATCCAGGTGGCCATCCACACCGACACCCTGAACGAATCCGGCTTTGTGGAAGACACCCTGGCCGCCTTCAAGGGTCGTTGCATTCACACCTTTCATACCGAAGGTGCCGGCGGTGGCCACGCTCCGGACATCATCACCGCCTGCTCCAAGGACTATGTACTGCCGTCGTCCACTAACCCCACGCGGCCCTACACGGTGAATACCGTGGATGAGCACCTGGACATGCTGATGGTATGCCACCACCTGGACCCGAACATCCCGGAAGACGTGGCCTTTGCCGATTCCCGGATCCGCCGGGAAACCATCGCGGCGGAAGACATCCTGCACGACATGGGCGTGATCTCCATGATCTCCTCGGATTCCCAGGCCATGGGCCGGGTGGGCGAGGTGATCTGCCGTACCTGGCAAACCGCCCACAAAATGAAAGTGCAGCGCGGCCTGTTGCCGGAAGACCAGGAACGCGGCGCCGATAACTTCCGCGCCAAACGCTACATCGCCAAGTACACCATCAACTCCGCCATCACCCACGGCATCGCCCATGACGTGGGCTCGGTGGAAGTGGGCAAACTGGCAGACCTGGTGCTGTGGAGCCCGGCGTTTTTCGGCGTAAAGCCTGCCTGCATCCTCAAGGGCGGGATGATAGCCGCCGCCCCCATGGGCGACCCGAATGCCTCTATCCCTACACCGCAGCCGGTGCACTACCGCCCCATGTTCGGCGCCTTCGGCAAGGCCGCCAGTGCCACCCGCCTGACCTTCGTCAGCCAGGCCGCGCTGGACGCCAATATTGGTGAGGAACTGGGCCTGGATAGCCCGCTCTCCGCCTGCAAAGGCGTGCGGGACGTGCGTAAGCAGCACATGAAACTGAACGACGCCTGCCCGCACCTGACCGTAGACCCACAAACCTACGAAGTGCACGCCGATGGCGAACTGCTCACCTGCGAGCCGGCCACCGAACTGCCCCTGGCCCAGCGCTACCATCTTTTTTAGGAATACAGCCCAAGGCTGCTTTGTTAAGCAACGCAGCTTGAGGCTGCTGTGAGAGGAACGAACGGATGTTGGAACTGACTAAACGCATCACCCACGTAGACGCCAGCGAAATCCACGACAACCTGGTGCTGCCCTACGAACTGCGCATTCGCGGCCGCCTTCGGGCCACCACCGAGACCAATCTGGACGTGGGCCTGTTTCTGGACCGTGGACCGGTGCTGAGAGACGGCGATCTGCTGGAAGCGAAATCCGGCGAGATCATCCGCATTCGCGCCGCGGAAGAGCCGGTGGTCACCGCCCGTGTAGAAACCGGCCTGCCGCTGGCCCGCTTGTGTTACCACCTGGGCAACCGCCACGTCACCCTGGCGATCGGTGAAGACGAGCAGGGCGCCTTCGTGCGCTTCCCGCCCGATCACGTACTGGAAGAACTGGCCGAACGCCTGGGCGCCACCGTGGTGCACCACACCGCCACCTTCGACCCGGAACCCGGTGCCTACAACCAGGCCGGCCAGGGCCATTCGCACGGTCATAGCCATGGCCATTCCCACGCGCACTCGCACGGTGAAAGCCATGACCACACTCACGCTGCTGGACATACCCATGCTCACGGCCACAAACACACCCACTGAGCCGGCAGCCATGGCGGGTGAGGGTGAACCCAGCGGCGACCTGGCCCTGCTGGGGCTGATGCAGCTGGTCAGCCCGGCGTTGCCCATCGGCGCCTTTGCCTGGTCCCAGGGCCTGGAAAGTGCCTTTGAGCTGGGTTGGGTGAACAACGAAGCGGAACTGGCCCGGTGGATTGAAGGCGTACTGGAAGACGGCCTGAGCCGGTGCGAGTTGCCATTGCTGGCCCGGCTGCAAACCGCCTGGGCGAACGACGACGGCGCCACCATCGCGCAATGGAACCAGTGGCTGCACGCCACCCGGGAAACCGCAGAACTGAGCGACGAAGACACTCGCCTGGGCGGTGCCCTTAAAACCCTGCTGGGCAACCTCAACCTGCTGCCGGAGAGAACCCTGATTCCGGCCGAGCCCGG
>NZ_DIHV01000091.1:0-18415 GCF_002420325.1 Marinobacter sp. UBA5687 | reverse complement strand
ATCCGGGTTTCCGATAATGGGCCCGGGTTCGAGCCTGGTGAGGCAGGTCGGATTATGGAAGCCTTCTACACCACCAAGTCCCATGGCACCGGCCTCGGGCTGGCCGTGGTGCAGGCTGTGGTCAAGGCCCATCAGGGCGAGTTTTCGATTTCATCCCCCGGACAGCAAGGCGCCGACGCGATAGTTCGGCTGCCTATTCTGACAGCCCGGTTTTAAAGAACAGGTTGGAGGTGCATAGCATGGCAAAGGCCCAGATTCTGATTGTGGAAGATGACCACGACCTGCGCGAAGCTTTGGTAACGACGCTGGAACTGGCGAAATTCCAGGTGCGGGAAGCGGCCAGCGCTGAAGATGCGCTGGCAAGCCTGGCCCGGGCGCCGGTCGATATGGTGGTCAGCGATATCAATATGCCCGGCATGTCCGGCCATGAGTTGTTGGCGGAAGTTCAGCGCTTGTATCCGGGGCTGCCCATGATGCTGATTACCGCGTACGGCCAGATCAGCCACGCGGTGTCTGCCATGCAATCTGGTGCCATCGATTATCTGGTCAAGCCGTTTGAGTCTCAGGTTCTGGTGGAAGCGGTCAGTCGGGTCGTGGGCGGAAGCCGCCAGAAGGCTGGCGATGAGCCGGTGGCTGAGGATCCTGTCAGCAAACGCATGTTCCAGTTGGCCGCGAAAGTGGCGGCCAGTGATTCCACAGTGATGATTTCCGGTGAGAGTGGTACCGGTAAAGAAGTGTTGGCCCGCTATATCCATCAGCAGTCACCCCGAGCGGATGAGCCGTTTGTCGCGATCAACTGTGCCGCTATTCCGGAGAATATGCTGGAAGCCATTCTGTTCGGTCACGAGAAAGGTGCATTCACGGGTGCCGTTGCAGCCTCCCCAGGTAAATTCGAGCAGGCCAATGGCGGAACCATCCTGTTGGACGAGATTTCCGAAATGGATCTTGGTTTGCAGTCCAAGCTGCTGCGAGTGTTGCAGGAGCGGGAAGTGGAGCGCGTCGGTGGTCGCAAGACCATTCAGCTGGATGTTCGTGTGCTGGCGACCACAAACCGTGATCTGGCGGACTACGTGCGCGAGGGCAAGTTCCGCGAAGACCTTTATTATCGATTGACGGTGTTCCCGATGCGGTGGCAGCCCCTGCGGGAGCGGCCGCTGGATATTCTGCCCCTGGCCCGCTCACTGCTGAAAAAACATTGCCGCAAGATGAAGCTGACCGGCATCACCCTGGCCGAGGATGCCCGTAAGGCACTGATGGCTCATGCCTGGCCGGGTAATGTCCGGGAACTGGACAATGCCATTCAGCGGGCGCTGGTGTTGCATCAGGGTAATGTAATCCACGCTGGCGATCTTTGTCTGGAGCTTGGGATTACCGGTGCCGCTGACTTTGGTGCACCCGCCGAGCCGGCCATTTCCGTCAGGTCCATGGAGGTCCCTGCGGCTGACGTGCCAGACCCCGGGGCCGGGCTGGAAGCGGATTCAGCGGCTGATGAGGCGATTGGCTCACTCGGAGATGATCTGCGCCAACAGGAGTTCCGTATTATTATCCAGACCCTCAAGAAAGAGCGTGGCAGGCGCAACCGGGCAGCGGAGCAGTTGGGCATCAGCCCGCGAACGCTTCGTTACAAACTGGCCCAGATGCGAGATGCCGGTATCGATCTTGATGCGGAGCTGGCCATGGCCTGAGTCAGGGCCTTTGTTGTCGACCTTATACTCCTTCGGGCACCCTTCGGGGTGCCGTTTTTTTACCCGCCTGCCTGGTCTTCTTTTTCGGTCTGGTTTCACTCCTGTCAATTCTTTGTCACGTAGACGCCTTCCACTGTAAAATGCTTTATTAACCCGTTGAAATAAATGGTTTAATTGTTTCTGGCCTGTTGCTTGCTTTCAGTTCATTTGAGTCAGCAACAAGTACAGGCCCGACGGGGCCGCCGGGAGAGTGTGATGGTTCAACGTGCCGACATAAACAATGTTCTGTCTGAGATCCGGAATCTGCGTACCCAGATGATGCAGAACCAGAGGATTGAACAGGATCAGTCCGTACGTGGCCGCATCGATGGCCCACGACAGGTTCAGGAAACCCAGGAAGTTCCCAGCTTCAGCGATATGCTGGGCAAGGCCGTCAACAATGTACACGAGGTCCAGAGTCAGGCCAGTGAACTCAGGACGGCCTACGAAATGGGCGATCCGAACGTGGACATTACCCGGGTAATGATTGCTGCCCAGAAATCTTCGGTGTCTTTTGAGGCTCTGACCCAGGTGCGTAACCGGGTTGTGCGAGCCTATGAAGACATCATGAATATGCCGATCTGATAACGGAGCAACAGCATGGCAAGCGTACCTGCGGAAACCGCCGCCTCTGACCTGCCGGCTACTCAGGAGTCTGATACTCCGGAGAGCCGTAGCAATCTTTTGCTCGGATTCAACCGATTGAATCTGCTGCGCCAGGTCGGGCTTATGGTCGGGCTGGCCGCCAGCGTGGCACTGGGTGTGGCTGTGGTGCTCTGGGCCCAGGAGCCCAATTACCAGCCGGTGGTGGGGGATCTGTCTGCCTACAACCCGCAGGACGTGACCACCATCCTCGACAGCAACGGTATCGATTACAAGATGGACCCCCGCACCGGAGCATTGCTGGTGCCGTCTGAACAGGTCTATAGCGCGCGTCTCAAGCTTGCTGCTGAAGGCGTAACCGACCAGAAGACCATGGGTTATGAGTTGCTGGACCAGGAACGTGGTCTGGGAACGTCCCAGTTCATGGAAACCATCAGCTACCGGCGCGGACTGGAGGGCGAACTGGCCCGGACCATCGCCGCCATGCGTGGTGTTCGAAATGCCCGGGTGCACCTGGCCATTCCCGAGCGTTCGGTGTTTATCCGGGATGCCCGTGAACCGACCGCCTCGGTGTTCCTTGAAGTGTTTGCGGGCCGTCGCCCTGAGCCTGAACAGATTCGGGCCATCGTCAACCTGGTGGCCGGCAGCATTCCGATGATGAACCGGGATCAGGTGACTGTGGTTGACCAGAACGGCAATCTGTTGACGGGCGATGAGGTTCAGGCCGAAACAGACCGGATGAAAGACCAGTATGAATACACGTCCAGGGTTGAAGAGCGGCTGACCCGCCGTGTCGCCTCATTGATTGGCCCGATTGTCGGGGAAGGGCGTTACCGCGCGGAAGTCACCGCCGACCTCGACTTCTCTGCGGTCGAGCGTGCCGAGGAGTTATACAATCCGGAGCAACAGGCGGTGCGCAGTGAGCGCGAGTTGTCTGAGCAGCGTGTGGCGGGAGCCCTGGGTGGCATTCCCGGTGCGCTGGCCAATCAGCCGCCAGGGGCTGCGACGGTTCCGGAGCAGGCCACTGCCGCCCCAGGGGAAGATGGCGCCCCCGCGGCTCCGCCGGTGAATGTCCGGAGTGAATCCACCCGGAACTATGAACTGGATCGTACCGTCAGCTACACCCGTCAAGAGCTGGGTGCGGTCAAGCGGGTGACCGTGGCCCTTGCCGTGGATGACATGAAAGTGGTCGACCCGGAAACCGGCGAGGTGAGCTATCAACCCTGGCCAGAGGCCGAACTGCAACGGCTGAGCATGCTGGTGCGTGATGCGGTTGGTTATTCCGCGTCCCGCGGAGACAGCGTTACCGTCATGAATACGGCGTTTGCCCCAGAGGAAGCGGTGGAGTTTGAAGCTCCGGGCTTCTGGGAGCAGCCCTGGTTCTGGGATTTGATGAAGCAGGTATTGGCAGGACTGGTCATTCTGATTCTGGTTCTTGGCTTGCTGCGCCCCACCCTGAAGACGCTGTCCGGTGGCGGCCGCCGCGAGCGTGGTGAAGGCGGAGAAGAGGGGGAGTATGGTGGCCTTGCTGATATCGAAGGCGGGCAGGCACTACGCGATGCCATGTCGTCTCAGGATGACCTGCTTTTGCCGGGCGCCACAGACAGCTATGATAGACAGTTGAATGCACTCAAAGGCCTGATTGCGGAAGATCCCGCCAGGGTTGCACAGGTTATGCGCCAGTGGGTGAACGTCGATGACTGAAGAAAACGGCCAGTTGCAGGGGGATGCCCCGAAAAAGCCGCAGCGCAAGATTCCGCGAGTGGAGCAGGCAGCGATCCTGCTGATGTCTCTGGGTGAAGCGGACGCTGCTGAGGTGCTCAAGCACATGGGGCCGAAAGAGGTTCAGCGGGTTGGCGTCGCCATGGCGCAGATGAAAGACGTCAGCAAGGACGACGTCACCTACGTGCTTAACCAGTTTGTGGACGCTGTCGGCGGCCAGACCGGTTTGGGGGTTGGTAATGACGATTATATCCGGGCGATGCTCACCCAGGCGCTGGGTGATGACAAGGCCGCGAGCCTGATTGACCGAATCCTGATTGGCGGCAATACCACTGGCCTGGATACTCTTAAGTGGATGGAGCCCCGGGCTGTGGGCGATATTATCCGTTACGAGCATCCCCAGATTCAGGCCATTGTTATCTCCTACCTAGACCCGGACCAGGCCGCTGAAATTCTTGGCACACTTGATGAAAAAGTGCGACTGGATGTGATGATGCGGGTGGCGTCGCTGGAAAGCATTCAGCCACAGGCCCTGCAGGAACTGAACGACATCCTTGAGAAGCAGTTCTCTGGTGGCGCGGCCTCCCAGACCAGTCGGATTGGTGGCGTGAAGCGAGCGGCCGATATCATGAACTTCATGGATCGGGGGATTGAGGGCTCGTTGATGGATTCCATCAAAGACATGGATCCGGATCTGGCGTCCACCATTGAAGACCTCATGTTCGTGTTTGATAACCTCAAGGATATTGATGATCGGGGTATTCAGGCGCTGCTTCGAGAGGTCTCCTCGGAGGTGCTGGTGGTGGCGCTCAAAGGTGCCGACGAAGCCGTCAAGGAGAAGATCTTCAAGAACATGTCCAAGCGTGCTGCGGAGTTGCTGCAGGATGATCTGGAAGCCAAGGGGCCGGTCAAGGTCAGCGAAGTCGAAGCGGCCCAGAAAGACATTATCACCGTTGCTCGCCGTATGGCTGAAGCCGGCGAGATCTCGCTGGGTGGTAGTGGCGAAGAAATGATGTGATGAAAGATTCCGATCAGGACAGCAAGCGCATACCGAAAGAACAGATGACCGCCTGGGAACGGTGGGAATTGCCCCTGCTTGATGAGCGCGGAAACCAGGTTGTCGAGGAAGAGGAAGTCAAGCCGCTGACCGCGGCCGACCTGGAAGAGATTCGCCAGGCTGCCCGCGAGGACGGTTTTCAGGAGGGCCGGCAGGCCGGTTACGCGGAAGGCTTTGAGCAGGGTCGCGCAGACGGGCACAAAGATGGCTACGCCGCAGGCGAGGCGGAGGGGCGGAGCGAGGGCGAGCAGCAGGCAGCGGAGCAGACGCGTCAGGAAGTTGCCTCCCGGATGGAACGGCTGGAGCATCTGATGGGTGAGCTGTTGTTGCCCATCGAGCGCCATGAAGACGAGCTGGAAGCGGTGCTGGTCAACCTCACTACCGTATTGGCCCGGGCGGTGGTCTTCCGTGAGCTCAGCATTGATTCCTCCCAGATTCGCCAGGTGGTGCGTCGGGCTCTGTCGTCACTGCCCTCTACCGCCGATAATCTACGCATTCATATTCACCCCGACGATATCGAGCCGGTACGGGAAGTCACAGAGCGCCTGGAATCACCGGCGGTCCTCATTGAGGACGACTCTCTCATGCCTGGTGGCTGTAAAGTGGAATCGCGCCATAGTCTGGTGGATTACACCGTGGAGAAGCGCTTCCAGCGGGTGGTTCAGGGTATGCTGGAAGAACAGCTGGCGGAGCCTGCCGGTCCGGATCAGGAGGAGCTGGCACCCAGTATGGGGGAGCTGACCGATTTTCACCGGGATGTGCTGAGTGATTCGGGCATGACATCACCGCCAGAATCCGAGTCTGACGAATTCAACGACCAGGGCCGGGACGATGACGTCACGCCTGGCTGAACGGTTACGGCAGCTTCAGGGGGCCATCAGCGACGAGCCGGCGCCAGAATTGTCTGGCCGGCTTACGCGCATGGTGGGCCTCACGCTGGAGTGCGTGGGTTGCCCGATGGTGGTGGGGGACCGTTGTCTGATTCAGGGTGATAGCGCCACCAGTGTGGAAGCGGAAGTGGTGGGGTTTGAGGAAGATAAGGTTTACCTGATGCCGCTGACCGCCATCGAAGGTCTCAAGCCCGGAGCCCGGGTGATTCCTCTGGCCTCGGCCAGCAGGGTACCGGTTGGCCCGCAAATGCTGGGGCGAGTGGTGAATGGTGCTGGCGACCCGCTGGACGGCAAGGGACCGTTGCAGGCAGAGGCCAGAGTGCAGCTGACCGGCGACATCATCAACCCATTGAACCGGGCTCCGGTGCGCCAGTCCATGGATGTGGGAATCCGTGCAATCAACGCGTTGCTGACCGTGGGGCAGGGGCAGCGTCTCGGCCTGTTTGCCGGCAGTGGTGTCGGTAAGAGTATGCTGCTGGGAATGATGACCCGGTTCACGGATGCAGACATTACCGTGGTTGGGTTGATTGGTGAACGGGGCCGGGAGGTCAAGGAATTCATCGAGGACATTCTCGGCGATGAAGGCCTGGCTCGTTCCGTGGTTGTAGCCGCTCCGGCAGATGACTCGCCGTTGATGCGCCTGCGCGCTGCCATGCTCACCACCCGAATTGCCGAATACTACCGCGA
The DNA here is from genome assembly GCF_002420325.1 of Marinobacter sp. UBA5687. Taxonomy (NCBI): domain Bacteria; kingdom Pseudomonadati; phylum Pseudomonadota; class Gammaproteobacteria; order Pseudomonadales; family Marinobacteraceae; genus Marinobacter; species Marinobacter sp. UBA5687. The sequence goes on along the minus strand of NZ_DIHV01000091.1, from coordinate 11,732 downwards.
TCAGGGTAAGCGCGTTCTTCTTTTAATGGATTCTCTCACCCGCTATGCCCAGGCACAGCGGGAGATCGCCCTGGCCGTTGGCGAACCACCGGCGACCAAGGGGTATCCGCCCTCGGTTTTTGCCAAGCTGCCGCAACTGGTTGAGCGCACAGGCAATGGCCGACCCAGCGGCGGTTCCATTACCGCGTTTTATACCGTTCTGACGGAAGGCGACGATCAGCAGGATCCCATTGCCGACGCTGCCAGGGCCATCCTTGATGGTCACATCGTCTTATCCCGGCGGCTGGCGGAAGAAGGCCATTATCCGGCTATAGATGTGGAAGCCTCCATCAGCCGGGTGATGCCCCAGGTGACTGACTCTGAGCATTTCTCCCGGGCCCAGAGATTCAAGCAGGTTTACTCCCGTTACCAGCAGGCCCGTGATCTGATCAGTGTGGGTGCCTACGTGAAAGGCTCCGACCCGGAGACTGACTTTGCCATTCAGCACATAGGCAATATGAGCCAGTTTCTGCAGCAGGGGCTGAATGAAAGTGCTCCTCTCACGGAGGCGATTGAGCAACTGATGGCGGTAGTGCCGGAACGACGTTCACCGGAACGAAGAAAGACGGCGGTGCCGAACCCCGCCGGCAATCGGGATAATGTCTGATGTTGAGATCGAAACGGCTTGAAGTTGTCCTCTCCCTTGAAGAGCGGAAAGAACAGGAAGCGTTGGAACGCCTTGGTGAGGCCCGTAAGCAGGTGGAGGCGCACCGCGAACAGGTGGAGAACCTGGAGCGCTATCAGCAGGAGTATCGTGACCAGATCCGCGCGAGCCAGCAGGGTGTTGTTCCTGTGGCGCGGCTGCAGGCCTGGCAGGCTTTTATCGCCCAGCTGGACCAGGTGATTGCCCAGCAACAGCGGCAGCTGCAACAGGCGGAACAGGTGTTTGAAGCCAGGCGCCGGGAGTGGCAACAGGCCTGGGAACGTCGCCGTGGTATGGAAAAATACATTGAGTCCTGCCGGCAACAGGAACAGCGGGAACAGGATCTCAGAGACCAGAAACTGGCGGACGAAGCTGCCGGTCGGGCCTTTGCCCGGCGACAGCGATAATTTTAGTCCCCGGTGATCTGCATCAGATAACCCGGATGCAATTTCCGTTTATTTGACTATCCTTTACCAGATAAGCTTGCCATCAATGGCTGGCAGCGAAGGAAAGTCATTGGTGGAATGTGCCGGGAGGTTCAGGAATGCCTATAGAGACACGCCGGAGCGATGACGGCAAGACCCTCACGATCTGCGTGGAGGGGCGGTTCGATTTCAGTACCCATCAATCCTTTCGGGATGCCTACGAGCACAGCGAACCCACCGTCAGCCACTACGTCATTGATCTTTCAGACACCACTTACCTCGACAGCTCTGCTCTGGGCATGTTGCTTCTGTTAAGGGATCATGCCGGCGGAGATGGCGCCCGCATCTCAATCGAGAATTGCAACAGCGATGTCCGGCGAATTCTCTCCATTTCCAACTTCGAGCAGTTGTTCAGCATTCGCTGAGGCGATTCCCTTGAAGGTACTTCTTGCCGAGGACAGTGCCAGCGACAGGTTGATTCTGGCGCGGCTGGTAAGCCGCCTGGGCCATGCCGTGATTGAAGCCGAAGACGGTACCGAGGCGGTGGATCTGTTCCGGGAGACCCAGCCGGATCTGGTGTTGCTGGACGCCCTGATGCCGCGGATGGACGGAATGGAGGCCGCTCGTCAAATCAAGGCTCTGGCAGGCGAGCGCCTGGTGCCGCTCATCTTTCTCACCTCCCTGTCCGGGGCGGGCGATCTGGCCCGGTGTCTTGAGGCCGGCGGCGACGACTTTCTCGTCAAACCCTACAATCGCGTGATTCTTGAAGCGAAGATCAACGCGTTTAATCGTATGAGGGGGTTGCACCAGGCATTGTCGGACCAGCGTGACCATATTCGGCGCCAGAATCAGCAGATGCTGGACGAGCAGCGCACGGCGCGGCGGGTGTTCGATAACATTGCCCATACCGGTTGTCTGGATGCACCCAACATCCGCCACCATGCATCCCCCCTCTCGGTTTTCAACGGTGATGTATTGTTTGCTGCTCAGCGCCCCGGGGGCGGCACTCTGGTGTTTCTGGGTGATTTCACCGGGCACGGATTACCTGCCGCCATTGGCGCCATGCCGGTTGCTGAAATCTTCTACGGGATGGCGGCCAAAGGCTTTGGCGCCCCGGATGTCCTCCGGGAAATTAACCGCAAGCTTCGGCGAATACTGCCGGTAGGAATGTTTTGTTGTGGTTTGATGGTTGAGGCTGACTTCAAACACAACAGCCTGCGTGTCTGGAATGGTGGCTTGCCGGATGGCTGGCTGTTGCGTGCCGGAGGCGACCGTGTCGCCGTTCCGTCCCGGCATCTGCCACTGGGTGTCCAGGAGCCGGACCAGTTTTCGGCCTCCATGACCGTGCTGGATGCGGCACCGGGCGACTGGCTGGTGATGATGACCGACGGGCTCCCCGAGGCGCCCAATAGTGGGGGTGAAAGCCTGGGCGAGGAAGGTGTCTTGAGCGTGCTGGCGGGTCTGGAAGCAGGGCAGGAGCCGTTCGAGGCTCTGCTGGCGCGAATGCAGCAGCATACCGGTAAGCCAGAGCTGGCTGATGACCTGACGCTCTGCTGCCTGCAAATGGTCCGGGCGGAGGCGCCAGAGGCAATGCCCGACAAGATTCCTGAATCGGCGTTGACGGGCCCGGCGGACTGGCGCTGCGTCTATGAGCTAAGGGAACAGACTCTGGCAGACTTCAACCCTCTGCCGCTTTTACTGCATATCTGTATGGAGGTGCCCGGACTGAGGAGCCGAAGCGGCGAGGTCTACACCCTGTTGTCGGAACTCTACAACAATGCTCTTGAGCACGGTGTTCTGGCCCTGTCCTCAGAGTGGAAAACGTCACCTGGCGGTTTCAGCCGCTATTACCAGGAGCGAACGCGCAGACTGGGGAACACCGATGGGCATTTCATACGGTTTTCTCTTGAGCATCAGCCCAGGGAGGGTGGAGGTACCCTTACCGTTGTCTGTGAAGACAGTGGTGATGGTTTTGATTTCACTGAATATTCTGACACAGTGATGCAACAGCAGGCGGCTTCAACCGGCCGATACGCGGGCCGGGGACTTGAGATCCTCCGGCGTATGACGCGAAATCTCAAGGTTCACGGCCGGGGCAATCGCGTGGAAATCGTCTATGATTGGTGGTTCCCCGACGCGGCCATAATCAGTGGCGCCTGAGTGCCGACAAACGAGGATAGCGAATGAACGACAAACCCCATCTTGACGTGGAGGCGCTGGCCGAACTGCAGGATGTGATGGAAGACGAGTTTGATGTCCTGATCCAGACCTACCTGGCAGACTCCCGTTCACGCATTGACGGCCTGAAAGAGGCGCTGGCAACGGCCGACCCGGAGCACTTCGCCAAGACCGCGCACAGCTTCAAGGGCAGTTGCATCAATATCGGTGCTCCCAGGCTCGGAGGCCTGTGTTTTGAGGCCGAGCAACTGGGCAAGGACGCCACTCTGGAACAGGCCCCTGCAGTGCTTGAACGGATTGAGGCCGAGTTTTCGGAGGTGGCTCGACGTTTGCAAAACTTTGGCCAGGAGGCCTGAACGTCAGCCCGTGTGAAGGTTTGGCACCGCTTTTGCAGCTCTCAGGAAAACGCTCCGAACAGGGGCTACCTGAGATCTAAAGCGGCAAGAGGTTGCCATGCAACAGACCATACTTCCCCAGGCACCGGCGAAAACGAGTCAGCCAGAGGTCGGTGCAGCGAAATCGCAAGGCCGGAAGGACCCGGAGGCCGGTGACAGTCGTTTTGACGAGCTGTCCAGGGCCGAGCAGAAGCGGATGGATGCCAAGCGCGCCGAACGTCGGGATCAGGCTGATGCCGCGCAGGAACGCAAGGCGGCCGACCGGGCCGATGAGAAAGCCGAAGCGTCCGGTACCCGGCCAGAAAAAAATGATACGCCCACTGACCAAAAGCAGGTAGCGGACTCCGATTCACCGGCCCGTCCTTCCTCGGCCAGTGACACCAGCAATACCGGCGATACTGAGGCAGACGATGCCCTGGTCGTTGCCGAACCGCTGATGCCCCTGACATTCGCCAATCTTCAGTCGCTGTATCCTGCAGCCGCCAACCAATCCGGTACGGGCGGACCTGAGAGCCTGGCATCAAATATGGCGCTCACAGGAACTCAGGCCACTCCCGGACTGATCAAGGGCCTGCCGGGGCAAACATCTGCCGGGGGAGGCAGCACCGCTCTGGCTCCGGGCATGCAGCTAACCGACCTGCTTGCCGGTGCGACAAGCGCTGAGAGCGCCCGTCCCGTTGATCCGACCAGTCTGCTCTCCAATCCCAGATTCCAGAGTGTAATGGATACCGCAGCGCAGCAGGCAGCACAGCCCGGGAAACTGGCTGCGGACGCCAACATTCCGCTCCGGGGCTACACCACCTCGGTGGATGTGCCGGTTGGACAGGCGGAGTGGGGCGACAAGGTCATGGGCAAGCTCAGTTGGCTGACCGCCCGCAATATGTCGGTTGCCGAAATACACCTCACGCCTCCGGATATGGGGCCAATGGAAGTCAAGGTAAAAGTCCACAACGATCAGGCCAGCGTCACCGTGCATGCGGCCAACCCGGTGGTGAGGGAGCAGCTCGAACAGCACTCCCACCGGCTCCGCGACATGCTGGGTGAACAGGGGTTGTCCCTGGGGCAGTTTGATGTCTCTGACCAGGGCGGTCAGCAGGCCGGTGGCGAGAGTGGTGAGGCCGGTGAGAGCGATGGTCGGTCTTCTGGTGGATCATCACTGGCCAGCCACGATGCTGATGCAGAGTCGTTGAGCACCGGCCAGCTTGATCTGGGCTGGCGGGGTGAAGTGGACGTCTTTGCCTGAGTCCGGATGATTTCTGACCAATTCAGCCTGCTGTCTTCCGACTTCTTTGCCCATCCCCTCCGGCAACGCTAAACTGCGGTTCTGAATACAGGGGATGGGCTGTCTGGCCCGGCCTTTGCATCACATCAGCGAAAGGTTGTTCGGAGCTTTCCGGACGCCAAAAAAGTGACAAGCGAGTGTTATGGCCGAAAATACTGCGACCGAAGCGCCTGCCAAAAAAGGCAAGCTGAAACTGATCATCATGCTGGTGATCATCATTATCCTGGCGGTGGGCCTTTCCGTGGTCGGGACACTCTGGTTCCTGGGCGGAGGATTGCCCGGCGCAGATGACGCCGAAACCACGACTTCGGCAGAGCCCGCGTTTGTCGCCAGCAGTTATACCGAAATTGAGAAAGCCCTGGTGACCACCGTTCAGGCTCAGGGTCGACAGCGCTATGCCCAGGTCTATGTATCATTCGAAGCCAAAGATCCTGCTGCACTGGCCGCCGCTGACGTTCATATGCCGCTTATCCGCAGCCAACTGGTGATGGTGCTGGGCAGCAGCGACTTCATGCAGTTGCAAACGCCGGAAGGTCGTCAGACGCTGGCCGACAGCATGCTGCAGACTGTGAATCAGGTGCTGGAGCAGGAAGGGGAGCCGGCAATCGACCGGGTATTGTTCCGGAATTTTGTGGTTCAGTAATCATACCGGGCGGATAACCAACAGTTAGGGGCAGGAACAGGTATGCAGGATTTACTGTCACAGGACGAGATCGATGCCCTCCTCCACGGGGTGGATGATGGTGACATCGATACCTATGAAGAGACCGATGATACCGGCGTAAAGAACTACGACCTCGCCAGTCAGGATCGGATCGTCCGTGGCCGCATGCCAACGCTCGAGATGATCAACGAGCGTTTTGCCCGCTATACCCGTATCAGTCTGTTCAACCTGCTGCGCCGCAATGCCGATGTCTCCACCGGCGGCGTCCAGATCATGAAGTTCGGTGAGTACATCCATACCCTGTACGTGCCCACCAGCCTTAACCTGTGCAAGGTTCGCCCGTTACGCGGTACATCCCTGTTCGTGCTGGACGCCAAGCTGGTGTTCAAACTGGTGGACAACTTCTTCGGTGGTGAGGGCCGCCATGCCAAGATCGAGGGTCGGGAATTCACACCGACCGAAACCCGAATTGTGCAAATGGTACTGAATCAGGTCTTCCACGATATGAAAGAAGCCTGGCACGCAGTCTTGCAGGTGGAATTCGAATACCTCAGTTCGGAAGTCAACCCGGCCATGGCCAACATCGTCAGCCCGAGCGAAGTGGTCGTGGTCAGCACCTTCCATATTGAACTCGATGGGGGGGGCGGCGAACTTCATTTCGCACTGCCGTACTCCATGATTGAGCCAATCCGCGATGTGCTGGATGCGGGTGTGCAGAGTGATATTGATGATGTCGACGAACGCTGGGTAAACGCCTTGCAGGAGGACATCAAAGAGGTCAATGTGCCCATCAATACCACCGTCTGCCGGCGCCGCATCTCTCTGCGTGACATTGCCCGGATGAAAGCTGGCGATGTGATTCCGGTAGAGATTCCCGAGCACCTGACGGTGACCGCCAATGGTATTCCAATCTACAAGGCAACGCTGGGCACCCGCGACGGTAAGCTGGCGCTGAGGATTCACGACCGGGCCAAGTTGCCCAAGGTAAAGAAACAACTGAAGGTGGGACGCAATGGCTGACGACGACAAGAAAGACGAGCAGGAACTCAGCGAAGACGAAAAGCTGGCGGCCGAGTGGGAAGCAGCAATGGACGAGTCTGGCGATGCAGAGGGCTCCCGGGAAGACGAGTGGGCAGCGGCTATGGCTGAGGCTGAAGGTGGCGACGACCAACCTGAAGCCGAACGCCAGGACGTGCGCACCGCGCCCATGGAGGAGTTTGGCGCGGACCAGGGCGCTGGTGGTGGCGAGTCTCCGGACATCGACGTGATCCTGGATATCCCCGTCACTATCTCCATGGAAGTGGGCAACACCCAGATTCCGATACGCAATCTGCTCCAGCTGAACCAGGGCTCGGTGATCGAACTGGACCGGCTGGCGGGCGAGCCTCTGGACGTGCTGGTTAATGGCACCCTGATCGCCCACGGTGAGGTGGTCATGGTCAATGAGAAGTTTGGTATCCGGTTGACGGACGTGATCAGTCCGGGTGAGCGAATCAAACGGCTGCAGAAATAATATGGCAAGACTGACGGGCTGGTTGCTGTTGTGGGCTCCGCTGCCGCTGTTGGCCGAGGAAACGGCAAAGGCGGGCGAAAACGCTGCCTCTGGTGGGCGTGCCCCGGATACTGTAGCGACGATACTGAGCCTGGGAGCGGGCCTGTTGGCGGTGGTGGCCATCATTTACGGTTGTGCCTGGCTGATCCGTCGGATGGGCGGCATGACCGGTATGAACAACAACGCTATCAAGGTGGTGTCTGTGCTGGCCATCGGTGCCAGGGAACGTATTGCGCTGGTGGAAGTGGGTCAGCAGCAGATTCTGCTTGGTATTACTCCCAGCACGATCAGGACCCTGCATGTATTTGACCAGCCGGTGGTGGATGCCGGCAATGCCGGCTCCAGTGACTTCGCCCGCAAGCTGCAGTCCATGATTGGCAAATCCTGGTCAGCGCCAGAGAGGAAAGACTAACGTCATGGTGGTGGCCATTCTCAAACGCGGTTTTCCCTGGCTTGCGCTGATTGCCGGCCTTTGTCTTCCCGCCCTGGCCCAGGCTGATCTGCCCGGCATTCCGGCATTTACGGTTGAGCCCGGCGAGAACGGCACCGAGGAGTACTCGGTAACCCTGCAGATCCTGGCGTTGATGACCGCGCTGACTTTCCTGCCGGCCATGCTGATGATGATGACCTCGTTTACCCGGATCATCGTGGTCTTTGCGATTCTTCGTCAGGCTCTGGGGCTACAGGCCACACCCTCCAACCAGATCTTGCTGGGGCTGGCGCTGTTTCTGAGCATTTTTATCATGAAGCCGGTGCTGGAAGAGGCGAACCGGGTGGGCCTGCAACCATACCTGCAGGAAGAGGTGACTTCACTGGAGGCGGTGGAACTGGCCAGCCAGCCGTTTCGCAAGTTTATGCTGGAACAGACTCGAGAAGACGACCTGGCGCTGTTCATGAGGATTGCCGATGTTCAGTATGAAACACCGCAGGACGTGTCTTTCTGGATTCTGATGCCAGCGTTTGTCACCAGTGAACTGAAGACGGCGTTCCAGATCGGGTTTATTCTGTTTATACCATTCCTGATCATCGACATGGTGGTGGCCAGTGTTCTGATGGCCATGGGTATGATGATGCTGTCACCCATTATCATCTCGCTGCCGTTTAAAATCATGCTGTTTGTGCTGGTGGATGGCTGGGCCCTGATCATGGGAACTCTGGCCGCCAGTTACGGGATCTAGGAGGTATCATGACTCCGGAAACGGTTATCGACATACTGCGAGAAGCGCTCTGGCTGATTGTTTTGCTGTCTGCCGTCATCATCGGGCCGGGGCTGGCAATTGGTCTTGTGGTCAGTACCTTCCAGGCTGCCACCCAGATCAACGAACAGACCCTCAGTTTCCTGCCTCGCCTCCTGATCACACTGATCGTGATCATTGCCGCCGGGCCCTGGATGCTGACCACCTTGCTGGACCACGCCAACGGGCTGATCTCCCGCATTCCCTATCTGATCGGCTGAGCCCATGCTGCCGGCGGAGTTCAGTGCAGATCTGATCGGCCAGTGGGTGGGGCAGCATATCTGGCCATTATTCCGGCTGGCCAGTTTTCTCATGGTCATCCCTATTTTCGGTACTCAACTGGTGCCTGCGAGGGTGCGGCTGGGGCTGGCGCTACTGATGACCATCCTGATTGTGCCCATGATCCCTCCCGTTCCCCAGGTGGAAGCGCTCAGTGCCGACGCGGTCGTCATCACGCTGCAGCAGATCCTGATTGGTATCGGCCTGGGCTTCGCGCTGACCGCACTCTGGCAGTTGTTTGTGATCGCCGGGCAGATGATTGCCATGCAGATGGGCCTGGGCTTTGCCTCCATGGTAGACCCCGCCAATGGTGTTAACGTGCCAGTGTTGGCTCAGATCTACACCATCACCATTACTTTGCTGTTTCTGGTGATGAATGGCCATCTGGTGGCCTTCGAGGTGTTCATCGAGAGTTTCTATACCTTGCCTATTGGCCTGGAGGGGCTGGGGCAGGATGGTGTGTGGGCGCTGGCCCATCGCATTTCATGGATGTTTGCCTCTGCCATGTTGCTGGCATTGCCGGCCGTGACTGCGGTTCTGATTGTGAACATCTCTTTCGGTGTAATGACCCGTGCGGCGCCTCAGATGAACATCTTCGCCCTCGGCTTTCCGATTGGCCTGATTTTTGGGTTGTTTGCTATCTGGGTCTTACACGCCAATTTCCTGCCACACTTCGATCAGTACACGCGGGAAACGTTTGATTTCATGCGCGCTCTGCAAGGGCAACCCTGACCATGGCCGAAGAGAACGACAACAGTCAGGAAAAAACCGAAGAGCCTACCCCCCGACGCTTGGAGAAGGCCAAGGAGGAAGGCCAAACGGCTCGTTCCAAGGAACTCGCCACCATGGCGGTATTGCTGGCCGGTGCTGGCGGGCTTCTGATTTTTGGTACGTCGCTTGGCGCTTCTATTGAGTCCATCATGCGCGACTCCTTCGTAATCGAGCGCTCAGCGATTTTTGATACCCGGCATATGAGTGTTCAACTGATACTGGCGGCCAAAGAGGCCGCCTGGGCGCTGTCACCGATACTGGTGATGTTGCTGATTGCCGCCGTTGCTGGCTCCATTGGCATCGGCGGTCTGCTGTTCAGTGCCAAGGCCATCGCACCGAAATTCAACCGGATGGATCCGATCAAGGGCCTGGGACGAATGTTCTCCATGCGCTCCCTGATCGAGCTGGTCAAGGCGATTGCCAAGGTGGGCCTGGTGATGGCGGTCGCCATCCTGATTCTGAACCTTCGCACCGAAGACTTGCTTGCGATTGCGGAAGAACCGACCGTACCTGCCATGGAGCACGTACTGTGGACGCTGGGCTGGAGCTTCTTCTTCCTGTCCTGCGCCACCATTGCCATTGCCGCCATCGATGTGCCTTTCCAGATCTACGATCACCAGAAAAAGCTCCGTATGACCAAGCAGGAGGTCAAGGACGAGTACAAGGACACCGAGGGCAAGCCGGAGGTCAAAGGCAAGATTCGCCAGCTCCAGCGGGAGATGGCCCAGCGCCGGATGATGCAGGACGTTCCCAAGGCCGATGTGGTGATTACCAACCCGACCCACTATGCCGTGGCATTGAAGTACGATCAGAAAACCATGGGCGCGCCAGTGGTGGTGGCCAAGGGGGCAGACGAGGTGGCCTTCAAGATTATGGAAATTGCCAGGGAGAACAAGGTCGAGGTCCTGCGAACACCGCCACTGACACGGGCGGTGTATCACAATACCGATATTGGTGAAGAGATTCCGGACGGCCTGTACATGGCCATTGCTCAGGTGCTGGCCTACGTCTTCCAGCTGCGTCAGTTCCGCAAGGGCCGTGGGCCGAAGCCCGGCATGCCGGACTTCCCGATTCCGCCCGATATGCGGCGCGATATCTGAAGCCCTCTATTCCGGGGATCGGAATAGAGGCAGGATATTGCTTTCCGCGGGGTCAGCTGGATTCGTGCTCGTGAATCCGCTTGCCCCAGGCTTCCCGTTCGCCCGGCAGGATCAGGTTAAGGATGATGGCAACCACTGCGCACAGGGCGATGCCTTCCAGTTGGCCCAGCGCCATGTTGCCGATACCAAAGACCAGGGTCACGCCTACGATCACCAGATTACGGGACTGGGACAGATCCACCTGATGTCGGATCAGGGTATTCAGGCCCACTACGGCGATTGAACCGAACAGCAGGCAGAGGATGCCGCCCATAACCGGTACCGGAATGGTCTGCAACGCGGCGCCGAACTTGCCGACAAACGCCAGAACAATGGCAACCACCGCCGCCCACCACATAACTTTCGGGTTGAAGTTCTTGGTCAGCATCACCGCACCGGTTACCTCGGAATACGTGGTGTTGGGAGGACCGCCAAGCAGCGAGGCAGCGCTGGTGGCCAGACCATCACCCAGCAGGGTACGGTGCAAGCCCGGTTTTTCCAGATAGTTCTTGCGGGTAACGTTACCGATGGCCAGAACGTCGCCGATGTGTTCGATGGCTGGTGCGATGGCGACCGGAATCATGAACAGGATAGCGCCCCAGCTGAACGCCGGTGCTACGAAGTTTGGCATTGCCAGCCACTCAGCCTGCTGGATCGGCGTTGTGTCAACAATGCCCATGATGGCAGAGAGAAGGTAACCCACGAGGACACCGAACATGATCGGGATCAGCCGGAAAATGCCCTTGGCCCAGACCGACATGATGATGGTCACGGCCAGAGAGATCATGGCAATCCATATGGCAGTGTTGTAGGGCACCAGCTGAGTCTGGCCGTCACCGGTTTTGCCCGTAGCCATAAACACTGCTACCGGAGCCAACCCCAGGCCGATGGTCATGATGACCGGTGCAATCACCACCGGAGGCAGCAACCGGGTAATGAAGCCGGTACCACGCAGGCGAATCGCCCCGGACAGAATGATATACAGAATGCCTGCGGCCATCAGGCCACCGAGGGTTTCTTCCAGGCCAAAGCGGCCTTTGGAGGCCAGCACGGGCGCGATGAACGCGAACGATGAAGCCAGGAAAATCGGGATCTGGCCACCGGTCACAATGTGAAAAATCAGAGTGCCC
>NZ_DIHV01000068.1:25370-63262 GCF_002420325.1 Marinobacter sp. UBA5687 | reverse complement strand
ACGGCGGCGTAGTTGGCTGCCGTCCAGGCCCCCAGGGCAATCTGGGCAATGACCAGCAGCAAACCGCCGTACAGCCAGGGTCGGAGTCTTGCCAGGGATGCCGCCATCGCCGGTCGCGGCGCCTCACTTTCCCGTGCCCGCCGCCGGAGCCGCAGGGTCAGCAACAACAACAGGCTCAGGGTGGTAAATCCGCCCAGCAGATGCAGGGCCACCACCTGGGGCCAGAGCTTGAGGGTAACCGTCCACATGCCGAACGCGGCCTGCAACACGATAAAGCCGGCAATGAACAGCGGCAGTTTGACCGGAAGCCCCGCTCTGCGATTGCGCACCGAGGCAATGGCCAGCCCGAATACCAGTAGTCCCAGGGTACCGGCGGCGTAGCGATGGATCATTTCCGGCCAGCCCTTGGAGACATCCACCGGGGTCTCCGGGAAACGGGCATTGGCGATGGCGATGCGGGTTTCATCCTGGGGTACGGTCAGAAAGCCATAACAGCCAGGCCAGTCCGGGCATCCCAGGCCGGCGTGAACCAGCCGTGTCCAGGCACCGAGCATGATCACCACCACCGCCAGCAAACAGGCCAGGGTGGCCCAGAACGCCAGTTTCTTTGCTGTTGTCCGGGATTGCTCCGGAGACATCGCCGTCATACCGCAGGCCTCCCGTTAGCCAATCTGTGACAGTTTCAGCAGGTGCTTCAGATCTTTCAGCAGCTGTTTGCCGGTGTGTTCGCTGCCATAGTGCATCATCACATTGCCAAACGGGTCGATCAGCAGGATTCTCGGTTGCTGCTCCGGGTTGATCCCGGCGGGCCATGCCGATGTCTTACCAGGGGCCGGTTGCAGGCGCTCCATCAACTGGTACTCATCGGACCAGCGCCGCTCCAGATCCGCCGGTACCGTGCCCAGATAGGCGGCACGACCAACACGCGGCGCGTTCTTGCCAAGCGCAACGTTAACCTGGCGAGCCAGATACAGCAGCTGCTCGCAGTCTTCCGCGCAACGCTCCGAGGCCACCAGCATCAGCCATTTCGGGTCGGCGACATCAACACCAAAGCGTGCCTGCAGGGGGTTCCCCGCAGCGGTTTGCAGATTCAGCTCTGCCACCGGCACCGGCGGTTGCACCAACTGCCCCTGATTGCTCTGACCGGTCGGGTTAAGCCAGCCGGTGTAAAACATGACCGTCGCCACCAGCATGGGGCCGAACCCCACCGCAAAGAGCAACATGGCGGTGCGCCGGCCCCGCCTGACCTGAGCCGGGCTCGGGCCATCAGAATGAGAGAGAGAGTCAGCCGTTGTCGTTGTCATTGTCGGCTCCTGCCTTGGGTCTTTCGCTGTCTTTTTTATAACTCGCCACCAGAGTCAATATAGTCAGTGCTACCGCCAGTGCAAACCATTGGGCGGCGTATCCGTAGTGCGTCTGCGGGCCCATCACATCCGGCGCCCGGTCCGCCCGGTATGCACCCGGCTGCTGGCTGTCGGCAAGGTGAACAATCATCGGGGCCGGCGTCTTACCCAACGCCCGGACACGGCTCTCAGGCAACGCCTGAATCCGTCTCGGCCAGCCGGGTGTATCGGGCTCCTGCGCCCCCAGCACCGGCGGTTCCGGATAGGCCGCCAGCCGGCCCTGAAGGGTGAACAGAGGCTCAGGCGTCAGCACTTCCGGTAGTTGCTCACGACTGGCCGGTGCCGGCACCCAGCCCCGGTTGACCACCACCAAAGGGCCTGAGAGCGGCTCAAAAAGCGTCAGGACTTCGTAACCGGCGCGGCCGTCCCGGGTCCGATTGTCCAGCAACCAGGTCTGCTCCCGGTACCAACCGGTCAGGGTGACCGGTTGGCCCTCCTGCCATCCATCTGCAGCCGCCACATCCTGCCAGTCCCACCCGGCGCTTTCTGAATTCCAGGTCCGCAGCAGACTGGTTTTTTCCGCGGCGCGGTTCAGCTGCCAGACGCCCAGACTGATCAGCAGAGGCAGAAAGACACCGCTGAAGACCAGCAGGCGCCAGTCGAACTGCCAGCGGCGGGAGCTGAAACCCACTTAGCGCCGCTCTGCTATAGTGAAGTAACAAACCGGGGCGTTGTTCCCGGCACCAGAATGCTCAACAGGCTGCGGACCTGAAACAACCGGATTCCTCATGTTAAAACTTGCCATTGTCGTACTGCTGTTCGCCGTCATTATCAGCCTGTTCAGCGGGCTGTTTTTCCTGATTCGGGACGGCGGTAAAACCAACCGTGTGGTGAACTCACTGGCGGTGCGGGTCTCGCTCAGCGTGCTATTACTGGCCGTGGTGCTGATCGCGCTCTGGACCGGCGATCTCACCCTGAACCCGACGCCCTGACTTCACCTGCCTCAGAGCACATACACGAACACAAACAGACCCAGCCAGACCACGTCCACAAAATGCCAGTACCAGGCTGCCGCTTCAAAGCCGAAATGATTGTCGGCGGTGAAATGGCCTTTGATGATCCGGACCAGCATGATGGCGAGCATCAACGTACCCAGCATCACGTGGGCCCCGTGGAAACCCGTTAACATAAAGAACGTGCTGCCATAGATGCCGGACTGCAGGGTCAGGTCCAGGTCCTGATAGGCGTGCATGTACTCGTACCCCTGTACGAACATGAACACCACCGCCAACGCAATGGTGGCTCCCAGCCACAGCTTCACCTTGGCCCGGTGACCCGCTTTCAGGGCATGGTGGGCAATGGTCACGGTGAACGACGAGGTTACCAGCAGGATGGTGTTGATCAGCGGCAGGCCCCAGGGCCCGATCACTTCCTTCGGGCCCGGGTAGGCCTCAGGGTTAGGGTTGTTGACCAGAGGCCAACTGGCCTGAAAGCCTTCCCACAGCATGTTGCTACTGCCTTTATCACCCTCGCCCCCCAGCCAGGGCACCACGAACATCCGAACGTAGAAGAGCGCACCGAAGAAAGCCGCAAAAAACATGACTTCCGAGAAAATGAACCAGCTCATCCCCCAGCGGAAAGATCGGTCCATCTGGTCGCTGTATAGTCCGGCCCGGCTCTCGCGGATAACGCTGCCGAACCAGCCGAACAGCATGTACGCCATGATCAGGGCACCAATCCAGAACATGATCCAGGAACCGGTGGTGCTTTCACCCTGGTTGCCGTTCACCATGATGGCTGCCGCGCCATACAGGGTGACCCCCAGGCCAACGGTAGCGACAATGGGCCACTTGCTCTGTTCGGGAACGTAGTAGGTCTGGTGATCCGCCATAGCTGTCTCCGATGGCTTAGCCGTTATTGTTGGTTGTTTTTGCTGCCCCGGCGGCACCCGATACTTCGGCCTTCTGGCTCTGGTCGTAAAGGGTGTAGGACAGTGTCAGCTTGGTGATGTGTTCCGGCAGTTCCGGATCCACGATAAACACCAGAGGCATTTCTGTGCTTTCGCCGGCTTCCAGGGGCTGCTGGTTGAAACAGAAACACTCGGTCTTGTGGAAGTACAGGGTGCCCTCAGCCGGGGACAGGCTCGGAACTGCCTGTCCGATCATGGCCTGGTCGCTGCCATTTTCGGCGTAGAAATTGACGGTCACCGGCTCACCGGGATGCACCTTGATGCTGCGGGTCACCGGCCGGAATTCCCAGGACATACCCGGGCCATTACTGGCCAGGAACTGGACCGTCACGGTGCGGTTGGCATCCACCTGGTTGGTGACCTGCGCTTCGTACCGGCCGCCGGTCTTGCCGTTGATACCGGTGATTTCGCAGAACACGTCGTACAGGGGCACCAGGGCAAAGCCGAAGGCAAACATACCGACCACGCCGGCCATGCACCAGGCAATCACCCGACCGTTGCTGCGTTTGCCGTGTTGCGGTTGTGGCTCTGCCATGGCGACCTCCCGGTTATTTCACTTCCGGCGGTGTCGAGAAAGTGTGATACGGCGCTGGTGAGGGCACCGTCCACTCCAGCCCTTCGGCACCATCCCAGGGTTTGGCGGTGGCCTTCTCGCCCCCTCGCACACACTTCACCACGATGAACAGGAACAGCAACTGACTGACGCCGAACATAAAGGCCCCGATGCTCGATACCATGTTGAAGTCAGCAAACTGCAGCGCGTAGTCCGGAATCCGCCGGGGCATGCCCGCCAGCCCCAGGAAGTGCATGGGGAAGAAAGCCAGGTTCATGCCGATGAACGACAGCCAGAAGTGGGTCTTGGCCAGGGTTTCGTCGTACATGTGGCCGGTCCACTTGGGCAGCCAGAAGTAGGCGGAAGCGAAGATGCCGAAGATGGCACCGGGCACCAGCACATAATGGAAATGCGCGACCACAAAGTAGGTATCGTGGTACTGGAAGTCCGCAGGCGCGATGGCCAGCATCAGCCCGGAGAAACCACCGATAGTGAACAGAATGATAAAGGCCACGGCGAACAGCATGGGCGCCTCGAAACTCAGGGAGCCCCGGAACATGGTGGTGACCCAGTTGAACACCTTCACCCCGGTGGGCACGGCAATCAGCATGGTGGCGTACATGAAGAACAACTGCCCGGCCAGTGGAATACCCACGGTAAACATATGGTGCGCCCAGACCACGAACGACAACAGGGCAATGGCACCCACCGCATACACCATGGAGGCATAGCCAAACAGCGGCTTGCGGGAGAAGGCCGCAACAATGTGGGAGATGGCCCCGAACGCCGGCAGGATCATGATGTAAACCTCCGGATGCCCGAAGAACCAGAACACATGCTGGAACAGCACCGGATCGCCACCACCGGAGGCATCAAAGAAACTGGTACCGAAGTTGATGTCCATCAGCATCATGGTCACCACGCCGGCCAGCACCGGCATGACCGCAATCAACAGGAACGCGGTGATCAGCCAGGTCCAGACGAACAGGGGCATTTTCATCAGGGTCATGCCCGGCGCCCGCATGTTCAGAATGGTGGCAATGACATTGATGGCGCCCATGATCGAGGACACCCCCATGATATGCACCGCGAAGATGAAGAACGTGGTGCTGGGTGGCCCATAGGTGGTGGAAAGCGGCGCATAGAAGGTCCAGCCGAAGTTGGGGGCGCCGCCCTGCATGAACAGGGTGGAGACCAGAATCAGGAAGGCGCAGGGCAGCAGCCAGAAACTCCAGTTATTCATGCGCGGCAGTGCCATGTCCGGCGCGCCGATCATCAAGGGCAGCATCCAGTTGGCTAATCCGACAAAGGCCGGCATGACCGCCCCGAACACCATGATCAGACCGTGCATGGTGGTCATCTGGTTAAAAAACTCCGGCTGCACAATCTGCAGGCCGGGCTGGAACAGTTCGGCCCGGATGACCATGGCCATGCTGCCGCCGAGCAGGAACATGGCAAAACTGAACATCAGGTACATGGACCCGATGTCCTTATGGTTTGTGGTCAGCAGCCAGCGGCTGATGCCTTTGGCCGGGCCGTGGTGATGTTCCTGGCTGTGGGTATCTGCAACCGCACTCATGAAAACCCCCGTTACCGCCTTCTGATGTGGCTGGTGATTGTTGTTATCTGGCGTTGATTACTGCTGGTTCTTGTAATCAAAAATTTCCTTGGGCGTGACCATATCGCCGGTGTTGTTACCCCAGGCATTACGCTCATAGGTAATCACCGCGGCCAGGTCCACTTCGCTCAGCTGGTTGCCGAACGCCTGCATCGCCGTCCCGGACTTGCCGTTCACCACAATGTCGATGTGAGCCGTCATATCCCCGGTCGCAATCGGGCTACCCTTGAGCGCGGGGAACGCCGGGGGGGCCCCGCTGCCATCCGCCTGGTGGCAGGCCGCACAGGCTGTGGCGTAGGCCTTCTCACCACGCTCCATCAGTTCTTCCAGAGTCCAGTCTTTCTGGGTCAGCTGGCGCTCTTTCTCGGCTGCCTCGCGCTGCTCCGCCACCCAGGCGTTGTATTCCTCTTCCGGCACCGCCTCAACCACCACCGGCATGAAGCCGTGGTCCTTGCCACACAGCTCGGTGCACTGGCCACGGTAAATGCCCGGCTCATCCACCCGAGTCCAGGTTTCATTGATAAATCCGGGGATGGCATCTTTCTTCACACCAAACTCCGGCACCCACCAGGAGTGGATTACATCATTGGCGGTCAACAGAAAACGCACTTTCTTGCCGACTGGAATCACCAGCGGGTTGTCCACTTCCAGGAGGTAGTTTTCACCCTTGGCCTGGCGGTTCTCGATCTGGTCCCGGGGTGTGGACAGGCTGGAGAAATAACCGAAATCTTCATTGATGTACTCATACTGCCAGCGCCACTGATAGCCGGTAATCTTGATATCCACTTCGGATTCGGTGGTGTCGTACATCTCCACCAGCGTTGCCGTGGCGGGAATGGCCATGGCCACGAGAATGGCAAAGGGAATAATGGTCCAGAGAATTTCGACCACCGTGTTCTCATGGAAATTGGCCGGTTTGGCGCCCTGGGATTTGCGATGGGCGAAAATGGACCAGAACATGACCCCGAACACCACCACACCGATGGCGACGCAGATCCAGAGAATGGTCATGTGAAGGCTGAAAATCTGATTACTGGTGCCGGTTACACCGGGCGTCATGTTCATGGTCCAGTCGGCCACGACCACAGCCGGTGACAACAGACCAGCGGCTAGGGCTACTGCCCGCTTGGCATGCACGCGCATACTGTGTCTCCACAGAGTGTTATTCTTGTCGGATTTTGCGTCATCCCTCCGAAATTTACCGATGGCACTCGCAACCGTCGGAAATCCCCGAGTGAAAGCCTGCTTATGGATACATCAAAATTGAGTATAGACACAGATCAAAAAAAGACTAAAAAATCCTTAAATCCAAATAAGATAAGTGCAGAGTTTTGAGAAGCATAAAGAATAAGCAGCGTGCGCCCGGCATCATTGACCGACGCCTGTGGGCACTGGCCTGGCCACTGATGCTGACCAATCTCACCGTGCCCCTGCTGGGCCTGGTGGACACCGCCGTGCTCGGCCATCTGCACAGTCCGGAATACCTGGGCGCGGTCGCCGTGGGCGCCAACCTGTTCAGCATTCTGTACTGGACCTTCGGCTTCATGCGCATGGGCACCACCGGTCTGGCGGCGCAGGCCTGGGGCAAACGGGATGCCTTTGCTCAGGTCGCGCTGCTATTACGCTCAATCCTGCTGGCCATCGGCATCGGGCTGTTACTGATTCTGTTCCACCAACCGTTGATCCGGATCGGTCTGGAGCTGATGAATCCCAGCCCTGAGGTGTCGGCTCTGGCCGCAGAATACGCGGCCATCCGTATCTGGAGTGCGCCCGCGGTGCTGTGCCAGTACACCCTGGTGGGCTGGCTGATCGGCACCCAGTTCCCCCGCGGCCCCATGGTGATGCTGATCATCGCCAACGGCATCAACATTGTGCTGGACGTGTTCTTCGTTACGGTACTGGGCTGGAACAGCCGGGGCGTGGCCATGGCCACCGTGATGGCGGAATACGGTGCTGCCCTGATCGGGTTTGCCATCGTGCTCCGGAGGATGCCGGAAGGCCAGCGACTGACCCGCGCGCTGTTCGGGCAGCTGGCAGACTACCTGACCATTCTGCAGGTGAACCGTTACATCATGGTTCGCACCATTGCCCTGCTGCTGGTACTGGCGTTTTTCACCGCTCAGGGTGCCCGGCAGGGCGATGTCATCCTGGCCGCCAACGCCGTGCTGATCACCTTTTTGCTGGTGATTTCCAATGCCCTGGACGGTTTCGCCAATGCTGCCGAAGCTTTGGTGGGTGAGGCCATTGGCCAGAACAGCAGGCGCCGGTTCCGCATGGTCTTCCTGAGCGCCCTGCGCTGGTCGATCTGGGGCGCGTTGTTGCTGACCGTTGCGTTCGTGCTCGGCGGCCGCTGGCTGATCAGCCTGCTGACCGGTCTGGAGGAGGTGCGAACTACCGCCTGGCAATACCTGCCCTGGCTCTGGCTGCTGCCATTTGCCTCGGTCTGGGGTTTTCTGCTTGATGGTGTGTTCATCGGCGCCACCCGCACCCGGGAAATGCAGAACACCATGCTGTTTTCAGCGCTGGCTGTGTTTCTGCCGGTCTGGTGGCTGACCACCGGGTGGGGCAACCACGGACTCTGGTTTTCGCTCATCACGCTGATGCTGGCGCGAGCCGGAAGCATGGGCTGGATGTGCTGGCGTTATACCCGCGAGGGCCGGTGGTTTGATGCACGCTGACGCCAGCTATACACACCGTAACCGTTAAATTTGCCAGTACAGGCAGCAAGGCAACAAATCTTGGCTACACTAGTCAGAAACGGCAGGCATGTTGCGGTAGCCAGCCCCTGCTTTCCTGCCTCCGGTTACTCCTTGATAGAACGGGAGGCGCCTTGCGACCTCACATTGTTCAGACTTCGGCATCTCCTGAAATGACACCACAGGCCGTCCTTGAAATCATCGATCAGGCAAGGCGCCAGGAAGCACGATCCGGCGCCTTCTTACGCCAGATGAAAGAGAAAGCCGCCCGGCTGCCGGGTTCGGTGGTGGTGGATGGCTATCAACCGGCAACGTCCCTGTTCCAGTTCGCGGTGGAATACATCGAGATGGCGCCCAGGCTGGTTGAATGTGTTGACGCCTGTGCCCGGGAAGCCGGTATAACCGAACTGTTCCAACCCTTCATTGATGCCGCTACCCGCTACTTCACCCAGCCCTCGGTACTGCTGGTCCGCTACGATGGCCTCGACGGGCTGCTCATACGCGCTTACCTGTGCCACCGGTTGATGGAAGAAATGCACGATAACAACCGCTCTACCCGCGCCAGCGAACTGATTGACCTGGAAGCCACCCGGGCCAACCTGTTGGTGCACGAGCTCATTGGTGAACCCTTCGCCAATGAGCTGGACGATGCCATTACCGTTACCGTACTCCAGATTGCCGGCACCCCGGATTACTACGACCTGGACCTGGAACCCTTCATCGACCAGGTCAATAACCAGGCCTGGGACTGGATGCGACAGTACTGGGAAAACCTGCTGGAGCGGAACCACATCCGCTTCGCCCTCGGGCCGTCGTGCTGAGTTTAATAACAACACGTCACTGAATTGCCTCCGGAAAACCAGTATTCTTGCCCTCCCGAACAACACTGAGGAGGCCAAACGTGCTGGATAATGCCGATCTTGGAAAACTGATTGTACGGCTGACACTGGGCGGGTTACTGCTGTTCCACGGCATCGCCAAACTGCTCAATGGCATTGGCTTTATCGAAGGCCAGCTGGCCAGCCATGGCCTGCCCACGATCCTGGCCTACGGCGTCTATATCGGGGAAGTCATTGCACCGCTGATGGTGATTCTCGGATACCAGACCCGCATTGGCGCCCTGATCATTGTCTTCAACATGATCGTTGCCATCGCCCTGGTGCATGGCCATCAGCTGTTGACCCTGAGCAGCAATGGCGGCTGGGCGCTGGAACTTCAGGGCTTCTTCCTGTTCACCGCACTGGCGCTGATTTTCCTGGGGCCGGGTCGGTACAAGCTCAAGAACTGAGGTCAGCCGGTGGTGGGCGCAACCGCTTTCGGGTGCCAGACCACCACCCGGTTACGCCCATCAGACTTGGCGGCATAGAGCGCCTCATCGGCGCGGCGAATCAGTTCCTGACAATCGGATTGCCGGTTGGGGGTCAATGTCGCCACACCGAGACTGATGGTCAGGCTGACCGGCGACATGTGCTCGCCGCTGTTGACCGGCGTTCGGGCGACCGACAGCCGCATCCGTTCCGCCACTTGCTGCGCGCCGGCTACATCCGTGGTGGGCAGCAGAATGGCGAACTCCTCACCGCCGTAACGAGCCACCAGGTCCCCAGAGCGCTGGACTTCATCGGACAGAATCGAGGCCAGCGCCACCAGGCAATCGTCCCCCACCAGATGACCGAAGCGGTCGTTCACCTGCTTGAAGTGGTCAATATCCAGCAGAATCAGGCTCAGTTCATGCTCGTGACGCAACGCCCGGTTCCACTCGGTTTCCAGTTTCTCATCAAACCGGCGCCGGTTGGCGACGTGAGTCAGGCCGTCGGTCAGGCTGATGGCCCGCAACTGCTCGTTTGCCTGCTCCAGCTCCTCGGTGCGTTCCCGAACCCGGGATTCCAGGGTCAGGTTGGCCTGGCGCTGTATGTCCAGGGCATGCTCCTGGGCCTTTTGCCGGCGCCGGCGCTCCATGTTGATCCGGTAGGCCAGGGCAAACGACAGCAGAATCACCTCAACCGCCACCCCGGCCTGGGGCGCCAACTCGGTAAACGGACTGCGCGGAATCCAACCCAGCTTGCTGACCGCCAGCACCAGATGCCCCAGCAGCAAGGGCGTCCAGGCAAGTACATAAAAGCCGCCCAGGATCTGGCCCCTGCGCCAGACATTGATACCAATCAGCCAGGCCACCGGGGTCGCGAACGCAGCCAGACTGCTTATCCAGATAATGCCCACCTGGTAAGAACCGAGGAAACCATAGATCAGACCCAACAGGTTGACCGCCAGCAGTGCCTGAAGAATCCGATAACCCCAGCGCGAGTAACTCTTGACCAACAGGAATTTCATGGTGAAAACAATGGCCGCAATCAGCGCGGCACTGACCACCGGCACAGTGAAGTAACGGTTGATCCACGGCACGTCAGGCCAGAACCACTGGAACAGCAGGCCATTGAAGTTGAGCTGCACGGCACCGGAACAGACAACTGTCAGCACATACCAGAGGTAGGTCTGGTGGCGGACAATCAGGAACAGAAACAGGTTATACAGGGCCAGGGCGACCACGATTCCCAGGAACATGGTCTGCCAGCCATAGGAAATCTGCTCGTTGGCAAGAAATTCGGCGGACGGTGTGACCGCGACGGGAACCTGAACGGAGCCCTGGGTCTGCACACGAATCCAGGCGGTGACCGGCTCGGTATTGGACGGCACCAGAAAGACGAAATTGCGGTGCACAATTGGCCGGCTGTCGAACGGCCGGGTATCCCCGGTGTGATGGGATTCGATAATCCGGCCATCCAGTTCCCAATACACCGACACTTCATCGAGCAGGGGATAACCCACTTCCAGAACCCGGTTGGCGGGTTGCGCCGGTACCCGTACCTGCAACCAGAATTCGTCGTCACTGAATCCCCGGTTCAGGGTCTGGCCTGCGGGAACCGTCTGCCACTGGTCAGGCCCGATGGCACGGACTGCCTCGACATCCCTGGCCCCCTGAGGTACTGACAACCATTGAAAGGACACGGGCTCGGCGTGGGCAGCAGTGAAGGCCAAGCACAGCAGCAAGGTAACGAATATGCCTGTTATGCGGGAAATGCGCCCGTTCATTCTTGTCTGTAATTTCCGGCCCGAGGTGCTTGAACTACACTGTTGTGTTCTGATGGGGAACACCATAACCCTAGTGCTTCACAAACAGTGTAGACGGATATCCCGCTCAAGTCCGGCAAAATTAAGGGGTAAGGCCCCGCTACCACCAGAGAGGAAGACATGCCCGAACGCAGACACACGGTTCAGCCCGGCCGCTACCGGCATTACAAGGGGAAGGACTACGAAGTGATCGGCGTGGCCCGCCACAGCGAAACCGAAGAGCCGCTGGTGGTCTATCGTTGCCTGTATGGCGACTATAGTTTGTGGGTTCGCCCCCTCCCCATGTTCCAGGAAACCGTCGACGTCGCCGGCGAACAGGTTCCCCGTTTCATGCGGGTTGAGGACGAGTAACGGTTACACAACCGTTTTGACTGCGGCGGCCATTTCCTGCACATTAGCGCACTTTTCGTGCTGCCGGCGCCCAAAAGGTGCCGGTATACCCTCGATTCCTATCCGGAGTTTGCCATGAATGCCGTAGTTGCCGCGGTACTGATCATGCTCGTACTGAGCCTGTGCCGCATTCACGTTGTTGTTGCCCTGATCATCGGCGCCATTTCCGGTGGCCTGGTGGCGGGCATGTCCCTTGAAGAGACCATCAATGCCTTCAATACCGGCCTGGGCGGTGGTGCCACCGTGGCCTTGTCCTATGCCACCCTGGGCGCGTTTGCCGTCGCAATCGGAAAATCGGGGCTGGCCCACGCCCTGGCCGACAAGGCCCTGGCCATGGTGGGCCGGCAGGATGAAGGGGGCGCTGCCACCGGCATCCGGTTCATGATCATCGGTCTGCTGCTGGCCATTGCCGTATCGTCCCAGAACATCCTGCCGATTCACATCGCCTTCATTCCGCTGGTCGTGCCGCCACTGCTGTACGTGATGGCGAAGTTGAACATGGACCGCCGGCTGGTGGCCTGCGTGCTGACCTTCGGCCTGATCACGCCTTACATGTTCCTGCCGGTAGGCTTCGGCGGTATCTATCTGAACGAGATCCTGCTGGCCAATGTGGCCGACAACGGCGTTGATGCCAGCAACCTGAACGTCATGTCTGCCATGGCGCTGCCGGCCCTGGGCATGCTCCTGGGCCTGCTGGTTGCGGTCTTCTTCAGCTACCGGGGCGGTCGCGGCTATGACCTCAAGCGTATCGAACAGACCGAGCGTGTGGATGTGAAATACAGCCCCAGAACGCTGGTGATGGCGCTGGTCGCCATTGCTGTGGCGTTCGTGGTGCAACTCTGGCTGGGCTCCATGATCCTGGGCGCCCTGGCCGGCTTCGTGCTGTTCAATGTCTCTGGCGTGGTGAAATGGAAAGAAGCCGACGACCTGTTCACCGAAGGCATGAAAATGCTGGCCATGATCGGCTTCATCATGATTGCCGCCAACGGCTTTGCGGAAGTGATGCGGGAAACCGGCGAAATCGCCACTCTGGTGGAAGGTTCGGTCGCCGCCATAGGCGAGAACAAGGCGCTGGCAGCATTGCTGATGCTGGTGGTGGGCCTGTTGATCACCATGGGCATCGGGTCATCGTTCTCGACCATCCCCATTATCGCCGCCCTGTATGTGCCACTGGCGCTGCAACTGGGCTTCAGCCCCCTGGCCATCGTGGCCCTGGTGGGTACGGCGGGTGCTCTGGGTGATGCCGGCTCTCCGGCATCAGACTCCACTCTTGGCCCCACCGCCGGCCTGAATGTGGATGGCCAGCACAACCATATCTGGGACACCGTGGTGCCCACGTTCCTGCACTACAACCTGCCACTGCTGGCCTTCGGCTGGCTGGCCGCCATGGTGCTCTGAGGCACCGGCAACACCCTCGGTTTGCCACCGGCCAAAGACGGCCAGGCAAGCCGGGGGATCAGTCTTCTGAACCGGACTTGAAGAACACCACCTGTTTTACCGTGTGATCATCCTTGTTGTCGCGCTTGTTCACCCGGGTCTCGATCTCCGGTGCCGCCGGCTGCTCCTGATCGGACATGGCATCGGTAAAACCGCATGCCACGCATTCGCGCACCTGCTCACCGTCGTCATCGGTAAACATCATGATCTTGTCCATCTCCGCACAACGGGGACAGACAGCACCGGCGATAAAGCGTTTCGGACTCGTCATAACTCAACTCCAGATAAGTCACCCGATGGCCAGTACGACCACCGGGCGTGATTGTATCAGGCCGCTTCGTCCGTAATGCCGGTCTGCTTCAGCAAGGCATCCACCTCGGGCTCCCGGCCCCGGAACGCCTTGAACAGCTCCATGGGCTCCTGCGAACCGCCTTTCTCCAGAATGTTGTGCAGGAAGGCCTTGCCGGTTTCCGGATCAAAAATACCATTCTCCTCAAACAGCGAGAACGCATCGGCCGCCAGCACTTCCGCCCACTTGTAGCTGTAATAGCCCGCCGCGTAGCCCCCGGCGAAAATGTGGGAGAAAGCATTCGGAAAACGATTGAACTCCGGCGCCTGAACCACGGCAATCTCTTCCCGCACTGTCCGGTGCATGTCGAGCGGATTGGTCGGCGCCTGCTCGCTGAATTCCGCATGCAACCGGAAATCGAACAGCGAGAACTCCAGCTGCCGCACCATGGCCATCCCGGACTGGAAGTTCTTGGCCGCCAACAGTTTCTGCAGCAGATCTTCCGGCAGCGGTTCTCCGGTTTCATGGTGACTGGCAATCAGTGCCAGCGACTCCGGATTCCAGCACCAGTTCTCCAGGAACTGGCTGGGCAACTCCACCGCATCCCAGGCCACACCGTTAATGCCCGACACATCCATCACCTCCACCTGGGTCAGCATGTGATGCAGGCCATGGCCAAACTCGTGGAACAGGGTGGTGACTTCGTCGTGGGTCAGCAGCGACGGCTTGCCGTCCACCGGCGGCGTGAAGTTGCAGGTCAGGAACGCTACTGGCAACTGCAACCGGCCGCGCAGATCGCGCCAGCGCACCCGGCAGTCCGCCATCCAGGCACCACCACGTTTGCCCTGGCGGGCATAGAGGTCCAGGTAGAACCAGGCAATCGGCTCGCCGTGGCGACTGATGCAGTAGGCCTGGGCATCTGCGTGCCAGGTTTCCACCTCCGGATGGGCTTCGATCTGAACATCAAACAGCTTCTCTGCCACCCGGAACAGGCCCGGCACCACCTTGTCCACCGGGAACCAGGGGCGCAGGGTTTCCGGAGAAATGTCATAACGCTTCTGGCGCAGCTTCTCGCTGTAATAGCCGACATCCCAGGCCTGAAGATCCTCGACGCCGTATTCGTCTTTCACAAACGCCTTCAGCTCGGCGAACTCCTTCTCCGCCTGGGGCTTGGATTTCGCCGCCAACTGATTCAGGAATTCCATCACCTCATCGACACTGCGGGCCATCTTGGTGGCCAGCGAACGCTCGGCGTAGTTGTCGAATCCGAGCAACTGGGCGAGGGCATGGCGACGCTTGAGAATCTCAGCCATCACCGGGGTATTGTCCCACTTCGCGGCATCCGGGCCCTGATCTGACGCCCGGGTAACAAACGCCTCGTACACTTCCCGGCGCAGGCTGCGGTTGTCACCGTAGGTCATCACCGGATAGAAACTCGGGAAATCCAGGGTAATCACATAGCCGTCCAGCTCCTTCTGCCGGGCCGCCTGCCTGGCGCCTTCAATGGCCGTTTCCGGCAGACCGGACAGCTCGTCCACATCGGTGATGTGCTTGTACCAGTGCTGAGTGGCGTCCAGCACGTTATCGCTGAACTTGTTGGACAGTTCCGCCAGCTCCCGGGACAGTTCCGCGTAACGCTTTTTCTTGTCCTCAGGCAGATCCACACCACCGAGCCGGAAATCCCGCAGGATGTTCTCGATGGACTTGCGCTGGGATTCGCTCAGATTGTGGAAATCATCGCGGGCGGCCAGTTTTTTATAGGCCTCACACAAGGCACTGTTCTGGCTGACTTCCGTGCTGTATTCGGTCAGTTTTTCCAGGCAGTTCTTGTACACTTTGCGCAGGTCATCGTTGTTCATGACACCGTTCAGGTGGGAGATCACCGACCAGGCATTGCTTAGCTTGTTTTCCAGCTCCTGCATGGGCTGAGCCAGAGTTTCCCAACTGGGATCCTCCTGCTGGGCCAGCGTCTGGATCTTCATCCGGTTCTCGCTGAGAATCTGGTCTATGGCCGTTTCCATGTGCTCGGTACGGATATGACCGAACTTCGGCAACAGATCGTCAGTCAGTAGCGGGTTATTCATAGGTCCCCTTCTCAGCTGTTCGTTTATGAGATAGCTTGCACCAACTTACGGGGTGCCGGTGGGGGATGGCTTTCAGAAACTGTGTGGAGCCAGGGATGGCGGAACTCAAGCGTCACAGGGATGTGCCGAAGGAGCGTGTTTCTGAAAGCCATCCCCCACCGGCACCTTGCACCGCACTTGGACAGCATTGAGGTATATGTAATGGCGAATGTACGAACTCACAAGGGTATCACACCACAATTTGGCGAACGCACCTGGGTAGACGACAGCGCCGTGGTCATCGGAGATGTACAAATGGGGGAGGATTGCTCGGTCTGGCCCATGACCGTAATCCGAGGCGACATGCACAAGATCCGCATCGGCGACCGTTGCAGCATCCAGGACGGCTCGGTGCTGCACATCACCCACGCCAGCGACTACAACCCCGGCGGCTGGCCGCTGATCCTGGGCGACGACGTGACCGTTGGCCACAAAGCCCTGCTGCATGGCTGCACCATTGGCAGCCGGGTTCTGGTCGGCATGGGCTGTACCGTAATGGACGGCGCCGTGGTGGAAGACGAAGTCATTATCGGCGCCGGCACCCTGGTACCGCCAGGCAAACGCCTGGAATCCGGCTACCTGTACGTGGGCTCCCCGTGCAAGCAGGCCCGGGCCCTGAGCGACAAGGAAAAAACGTTCTTCAAATACACTGCCGCCAACTACGTCAAACTGAAAGACGAATACCTGAATCCCTCAGAATAAAAAGCAGCGGCAAGGCAGCCTTGCCGGGAATCAATTCCCGGCCGCTGCCTTTTTTTGTGCGCCGGCGTTTTCCAGGACGCGGGCATACTCTGCACTACGCCGGTGAAGAGCAACCCGATCCAGAATGGTTGCTCCGTGTTCGTCTTCAGCATTCAGGTCACGACCGGCTTCAACAAAAAAGCTGATAAAGCGCTCGAAGTCTTCGGCCCGCATAGATTCATAAGCCCGACTCAGCACGAAATAATCGGCATTGATGCTTCGGTCCCAGGGGGTCAGGTCGAGATAGCTCTTTACCCGCTCGTCACTCCATTCCTCACCAATGACTTTCGGTTTGTCCGGTCCGCTCATGCTGGCATCTCCTGCTGTGTGCAATTCAGGGCGCACAGTATAAGGCTTTGAATGGGCAGAGGTTATATGAATCCACTATGAGTATCTGCGCTGCGAGCATAAGGAGAGCGGAGATACCGGCGGCTCAGGGCAGGATTTCCACCGGCAGGTCTGCGGTGGGCACTTCATCACTGCATTCGGGGTTACGGATGGCGATTTCCACCCGGCGATTGATAGCGCGGTTTTCCGGGCTGGTGTTGGGGGCCAGTGGCCGGGTCTCGGCACGGCCCGCGGCAACGACCCGCTCGGCGGGGATATCCCGGTTGAGTACCAGTTCATGCACCACCGAGACCGCCCGGGCAGCAGACAGGTCCCAGTTTGAGCGGTACTGACTGCTGGAAATCGGTCGATCGTCGGAATGCCCGGAAACCACCACATCCCCGCTACAGGCGGACAGGACGCTCACCACACGCTCGATGATCGGGATCATTTCCGGCTTGATGGTGGCGTCGCCAGAGCGGAAGGTCGCTTCCTCCGAGAACCGGATAACCACCTGATCCTCGTCGTAGTTCACATGCAGGGCTTCGGAAGCCACTTCCTCTTCCAGTTCCCGAACCAGACGCCCGGCCAGGTCCAGCACACCGCCGGGTATCTGCCGGGTTTCCGAGCGCTCGGTACGCTCATCAATAAACTCAGGTTGTTGTTGCAACGACTCCGACGGTTCGGGCAGCGAGACGGTATCCGATTCAACCAGGGTAATAGGGGAGCCACCCACGTCCTCCGCCACCACGTTGCTGGAGCCAAAGGCCAGCGACATGGAGTTGGCCATGGCCCGGTACTTTTCCACATCCATTTCGGCGAAGGACAGCAGCAGAATAAAAAACGTCAGCAGCAATGTGGCCAGATCGGCAAACGTCACGATCCAGTCCGGGGTGCCTTTCTTGCCCCGGTTCTTTTTCAGTGGCCGTGCCGGTTGCAAACCTCAGGCCTCCCGCTCGGGTTCGAGGTTGGTGCGGTGTTCCGGAGACACGTAGGAAGACAGCAGTTCGGTCATAACCCTGGGGTTTTCACCGCGCATGATGCTCTTGATGGAGGTAATGATCAGCATCTGGTTACGGGCATCGTCTTCCGCCTTCAGCTGCAACTTGTCGGCCAGGGGTAACGCCATCAGCTGGGCAATGAATGCGCCGTACAGGGTGGTCAGCAGGGCAATGGCCATGGCCGGACCAATAGAGGAAGGATCATCAAGGGTATTGAGCATTTGCACCAGCCCCACCAGGGTACCGAGCATGCCGATGGCCGGTGCCGATTCGCCAATACCGCGGAACACCCGTTCCGCCACTTCGTAGCGTTCGGCGGTCTGCTGGCTATCCTGCAACAGGGCCTCTTCCACCAGTTCCGGCGGGTGGCCATCGACACAGAGGTTGATGGCTTTCTGCAGGAACTCGTCCTTGGTGTCATGGTTCTCCAGACCCAGAATGCCCTCCTTGCGAACCACCCGGGCCAGCACGCCCACTTCCCGAATCAGTTCCGCCGGGCGCGCCAACCGGTCCGTAAAGGCTGCGCGGAAAGCCAGTCGGAAAGCACTCAGCACGGAGGGCATCCGGAATTTGATCAGGGTTACGGCAAACGTACCCCCGAGTACGATGGCCAGGCCTGGCAGGTTCAGAAAGGTAAGCACGGTTGCATTCGCCAACATGGCGAGCAACACAATCAGGGTTCCGGCTAGCAACCCGACAAGCGTAAGAATATCCATAACTGACCCTTATCGACGGCTCGGCTGCATCGCCTGCCTCAGTCTGTTCTCAGTTCCTCGATGACGGCCGAGGTTTCCGGGCGTACGCCCCGCCACACGAAAAAAGCTTCGGCAGCCTGTTCCACCAACATACCCAGACCGTCAAACACGTGTACGGCGCCATGATCCAGGGCCCACTGGTTAAACGTGGTGGTCTGCAGAGAATACATCATGTCGTAGACCACGGTATCTGCGCCGATCACATCTGCCGTAATGGCTGGCAAATCGCCCTTCAGGCTGGCGCTGGTGCCGTTGATCACCAGATCAAACGGTCCTTCGACCTGCTCAAAACCACAGGCCGAGAGTTCAATGCCACTGTGTTCCCGGCCGAACAGCCGGGCCAGCGCTTCGGCCCTGGCGACAGTACGATTGGCCACAACCACACTGGCGGGCTGCTCGTCCAGCAGAGGCCCGAGCACACCGCGCACCGCACCACCAGCGCCCAGCACCAGCACACGCGCGCCCTTCAGAGGCACGCCATGGTTGTCCCGGAGGTCGCGAACAATACCCACACCATCTGTGTTATCGGCCACCAGCTGGTCTTCTTGATCCAGATAGAGAGTATTGGCGGCACCTGCCAGCTCGGCCCGGTGAGTCCGGTGCTCAGCCAGGGTCCAGGCCTGTTCCTTGAACGGCACCGTAATGTTCAGACCCTTGCCGCCGTGGTCAAAGAAGTGATGAACGGTGCCGGCGAAATCCTCCAGCGGCGCCTGAATCGCGGTGTATTCCACAGCCTCACCGGTCTGTTGGGCAAACAGGCTGTGGATACGGGGTGATTTGCTGTGGCTGATGGGGTTGCCCACCACGGCGTACAGATCGCTAGTCATTACGTTCCTCCAACCAGTCACGGCCGGTCAGAAAATACTCGGTCAGCCGGGCTTCCTCAGTGCCTGGCTCCGGACGGCGGTCGTAATCCCAGCGCACCAACGGGGGCAGGGACATCAGGATAGACTCGGTCCGGCCGCCCGACTGCAGTCCAAACAGCGTGCCCCGGTCGTACACCAGGTTAAACTCGACATAGCGGCCCCGGCGGTAGAGCTGGAATTCCCGCTCCCGTTCCCCCCAGGGCTGATCCATACGCCGGCGCACAATCGGCTCGTAGGCCTCAATGTAACTGTCGCCCACGGCCTGCATAAAGGCAAAGTCACGGTCGAAATCGCCGGTGTTGTAGTCATCGAAGAACAGCCCGCCAACGCCCCGTGGCTCCTGCCGGTGTTTGAGGTAGAAATAGTCGTCGCACCAGCGCTTGTAGTCCGCGTAGACGGAGTCACCGAATGGCTGGCAGGCTGCCTTTGCGGTGCGGTGCCAGTGCACGCAGTCTTCCTCAAATCCGTAATAGGGCGTGAGGTCATAGCCACCACCGAACCAGTACACCGGAGCGCTGTCCTCCGGCGTAGCGATGAAAAAGCGCACGTTGGCATGAGAGGTGGGCACGTATGGATTGTTCGGATGAATCACCAGCGACACCCCCATGGCCTGCCAGGGTGCGCCCGCCAGGTGAGGGCGGTGAGCCGTGGCAGACGCTGGCATGGTCTCGCCCATCACGTGGGAAAAGTTAACGCCGCCCTTCTCGATAACACCACCGTCGGCCAGTACGCGGCTGATACCGCCACCGCCTTCCGGCCGCTGCCAACTGTCACGGATAAACGATGCCTGGCCATCGACCGCTTCCAGCCGCTGACAAATGCGCTCCTGAAGACCGATGAGGTAGTCCTTGACGGCCTGGATATCCGGCTGCTGTGACATGAATTCTCCTAGCGAAACTGTTGACCGGTAACAATATCAATAATGCGACTGGGCTTGCGATTGCCGCCCAGCGCACCGGGGACAATACGATCTATGCGGTCGCCGAAATAGCGCCGCACCTGCCAGATGGCACGGGCCGGCTGACGCCCCGCCGGATTGCATGAGGTACTGACCAGCGGCATACCCGTCGCCTCACACAGGGCCCGCACCACCGGATGATCACTGACTCGAACGGCGATGGAACTGTGTTTGCCGCGGACCCACTCCGGCACCTGCTGGTTTACGTCCGGCAACAGACAGGTGACCGGCCCTGGCCAGTGGCGCAGAGCCTCGCTCTGAACGGCGTCGGGCAACGGATCCAGCAGGAAACGCACCTGTTCAACCGAGGCTGCCACCAGTATCACGCCCTTCTCCATGGGCCGCTGCTTGAGCTCAAGGATGTATTCGACCGCCTCCCGGTTCCAGGGATCGCACCCCAGTCCCCACACCGCTTCCGTGGGATAGGCGATTACCCCGCCTGCCAGTACCGTCTGGCGGGCAAGAGCCAGTTGAAGAAAACTCGGAGAAGATGTATTCGCCATCAGATATCGGCGCCCTCATGCAGAACAATGAACAAGGTCCCGACCGGTGCGCTGATAACCACCCGGGCAGGCATGGGCGAGGCCCTCAAGCTCCAGGATCAGTAGTGACTGCAGCAACTGATCCGCGGGCAAACCCGTGGCAAGGCTCAGTGCATCGGTAGACTGCGGATCATACCCCAAAGCCTCGAATACCGCGATTTCCCGGCTGTCCAGAAACGACAGGTCTGACGAATTCTCCGTTGCTTCCGGTTCTGCGGGCTGCGCCTGCATGGACCACCAGGTACCCAGTTCTTCCATCACGTCGTTGGCGGTCTCCACCAGCCGGGCGCCCTGGCGAATCAGTTGGTGACAGCCCCGGGCCACCGGGCTGTGCACCGAACCGGGAATGGCAAACACCTCCCGCCCCTGCTCGAGGGCGGTTCGAGCGGTAATCAGTGAACCGCTCCGGAGGCTGGCCTCCACCACCAGCACGCCCCGGGCGAGGCCACTGATAATGCGGTTACGCTGGGGGAAATAGGCGGCCCGAGCCTGGGTGCCCGGCGGGTACTCAGAAACAATCAAGCCGTTCTCAATGATGCGGTGAGCCAGGTTACGATGTTGGGCCGGATACAACCGGTCGAGACCACAACCCACCACCGCCAGTGTCGGATAGCCAGCATCCAGGGCGCCGGCGTGGGCTGCACCATCTATTCCCAGGGCCAGACCACTGGTGATCAGCAGCCCCCGCCGGCTGAGTTCGGCAGAAAACTGGCGGGCATGGTCCAGCCCCGCCCGGGTGGCGTTGCGACTGCCGACCACGCCCAGTTGGTCCCGTTGCAATAACTCAACGTTACCCAGTGTGTAGAGCACCAGAGGGGCATTGTGGATATGGCGCAGGCATTCCGGGTAGGGCGACTGGCCCTGTCCGAGCACGCCAATACCCCGTTCCCGACATTGGCGATAGATATCCAGTGCCCGGGCAATGACGCCCTGGCTGAGCTCCCCCGCCTGCCAGGCGACAATCGCCTCCACGGCATCGCCGCCAAGCCCCATGGCGCGAAGCGTGGCTGCATTCAGGGGCAGGATGTCGGTGAGCGTATCAACAGAACCCAGAATCCGCTCCCTGAGGGGGATTCCGAACCGGGGCAGCAGTGACAGCAGCAGCCACTGGCCTGCCGGTGTTTGCAGAAATTCCTGGTCTGACATTTTCTCTTCCTTGAAAACAACAATGGCCGGGCATTCCGGCCCGGCCATGTCTTATTCCATCAACTCATCAAACGCGCGGCCTCAGGGATTGGTGACCTTGTCACCTACCGAGAGGGGCCGCGTTGCCTGCAGCACCAGACCGTAGCTCATTTTCTCATAGGCCTGGAACACCATCAGCAGGCCAGCCCGCTCAGACGGCAATTCAATGGTTTCGCCAGTGACCGGATCACGAACCATGTTGCCCGCCTTCAGCACCGCCAGCACATTACCGGGCGCCAGGCCTTCGCGCTCACCACGGTTAATGGCGACCACATCGTACTGACCGATCTGGCTGACACCGCCATCGACAGAAATCATCTTGCCTTCGATCTCACTATCCGGCGAGCTGGGCACGAAGCTGGTGGTCAGCCGGCGATCTTCATTCACCAGCAACCGGTCGCCAATACGCACTTCTTCACTGGACTTGGTAATGCCTACGGTCAGCACATCACCATTTTCGGCATTAACGTTGCCGCGAGCAATGCTCCGGGCTTCCAGGCCAAGGAACTCGCCGGTGTCCGGATCCACAAATTCCTTGCTGCGACGGAAAATACCCACGCGATCGGCCGGCTTCTCGCCGCGAGCGTAAATACGGTCACCGGCACCGGTGATGATGCGTCCGTCCTCACCTTCAAGCACATAGGGCGCACCGTTAATTTCTTCCGGGCTGACAATACGGGTTTCGGTCAGGAAACTGGCGATGGCATCCAGGGGGATGGCCGGTATTGGTGTGTCGATGGCCTCGGAACGAACCTGAGGCGAGAGCTTCACCACATCGCTGGTCGCGACCTTGGTAATCCGGGGCTTGCCATCGATGTACACCAGTGCCAGGCGGTCACCGGGATAGATCAGGTGTGGGTTGGCAACCTGCGGGTTCACGTGCCAGATTTCCGGCCAGTACCACGGGTTGTTCAGGAATCGCGCTGAAATGTCCCAGAGGGTGTCCCCTTTGACGACAGTGTAACGCTCAGGATGATCAGACCTCAGCTCCGGCTGTGCCTGGGCCCAGGAGGTAAACAGCAGCGCAGAGGCTGCCAGAGCGTACAACAGTTTCCTCATTGTTTATGTCCTTGATCGCGTGCCTTGAATCTTTGCGTTCGGTAATGTCGCCGCAGAATCCCCGCAGCATATTACGTTGTTATTCCCGTTACTATAGAAGAAGTCCCGGAATTTGTGATGTTATCTTTTGTTCTTCGAGTGATTTCTGCAGCCATCGAAGCGCATTCGTGAAAGATTTTAACTATTAACTGATCAGTTTGTACTCAATCGGCGAATTATTGGATAATAGGCACCGTCAGGCGGACGTTATTACCTTGAACCCGGGAACTCTGCCAGCATTAACGGTTCATACTGTCGGAATCTCTGGATTCATCATAGGCAGACCAAGAAAATTTGCGCAGTACGCTGTCGCATTTCGGCAATCGGTTTCACAGCGTTACAAATGGTAAAATTCTGCGCTGGGCAGCCCGTCAAACAGGCTGACATTAGAGATTGCCCGATACACACAGGCCAGAAGCAAGAGCATTATGATTCGAGAAATTCTTGAGTATCCGGACCCACGACTTCGCACCATCGCCAAGCCGGTGGAGGAAGTGACCGATGACATCCGTACGCTGATCGACGACATGTTCGAGACCATGTACGATGCCCGCGGCATTGGCCTGGCCGCGACCCAGGTGGATGTGCACAAGCAGATCATCGTAATGGATCTGTCCGAAGATAAAACCGAGCCGCGGGTGTTCATCAACCCGAAAGTGGAAGTGCTGGATGGCGAGCTCGAAGCCATGCAGGAAGGCTGCCTGTCGGTACCGGGGTTCTATGAAGATGTGAAGCGCATCGAGCACTGCCGGATTACCGCCAAGGATCGCGACGGCAAGGAGTTTGTCCTGGAGGCTGAAGGCCTGCTGGCAGTTTGCATCCAGCATGAAATGGACCACCTGAATGGCAAGCTGTTTGTCGATTACCTGAGCCAGCTCAAACGTAATCGCATTCGCAAGAAGCTGGAAAAGCTGCACAAGCAGAGCGCCTGAGGCGCTGCCAGCATAGACCGAATTCAGGACCGGGTTACGACCCGGTTTTTTCGTATCAACGACACAGAGAAGCAACCAACGTGCGCATTGTGTTTGCCGGCACGCCGGATTTCGCCGCCACCGCCCTGAAAACCCTGCTGAATGCCGGTTACGACATCGTCGGCGTTTACACCCAGCCTGATCGCCCCGCCGGCCGCGGCCGCAAACTGATGCCCAGCCCGGTTAAACAGGTGGCACTGGATACTGGTATTCCCGTGTATCAACCGGTCAGTCTGAAGCCAGAAGAGGCCCAACAGGAACTGGCGTCACTGCAACCGGATGTGATGATCGTGGCTGCCTATGGCCTGATTCTGCCCAAGGCAGTGCTGAACATACCAACCCATGGCTGCCTGAACATTCACGCCTCCCTGCTGCCGCGATGGCGTGGCGCCGCCCCTATCCAGCGGGCGATTGCCGCCGGCGATGCCGAAACCGGAATCACCATCATGCAGATGGACGAGGGCCTGGATACCGGCGACATGTTGCTGAAACTGGACACCCCCATCAGCGCCGACGATACCGGCGGCAGCCTGCATGACCGGCTGGCCGAGATGGGCGGCAAGGCTATTGTGCAGGCCATGGAGCGGCTGGCCAAGGGCGATCTGACCGGCGAAGTCCAGAATGAGGCAGAGGCCAACTACGCCCATAAGCTGTCGAAGGAAGAGGGCCACATCGACTGGAGCCGAAGCGCGCAGGAAATCGAACGACTGATTCGCGCGTTCAACCCCTGGCCCGGTACCTTTACCGATCTTGGCGAGCAACGTATCCGTATTCATCAGGCCAGCGCCCTGAAGCAGGGCAGCGACAAGGGTCCCGGTACCGTGATTGCCCGGGAGCGGGACGGTGTAGACGTTGCCTGCGGCACCGGCACGCTCAGAATCACTTCCGCGCAGTTACCAGGCAGCAAGGCCCAGAGCATCAACGATCTGATCAACGGTGGTAAGCAGGTATTGCTGCCCGGCCAGGAGCTGAACTGACCATGGCCTACCAGCCCCTGCCATTCCGCGCCATTGCCGCCAACGTATTGCTGGCGGTGGAACAGGGCCAGTCGTTATCCCAATGCCTGCCCCCCGCCCTGAACCAGTTACCACCGGAACAACGGCCACAGCTGCAAGCTATCTGTTATGGCACCTGCCGCTGGTTTCACCGACTTGAGAGCGAGCTGAACCAGCGCCTGAAAAAGCCCCTGCGCAAGCCGGACCGGATCATTCACCACCTGATGCTGGTGGCCCTGTTCCAGTTGCGTTACAGCGAACAGGCCACCTACGCGGTACTGAACGAAACCGTGGAGGCTTGCCGGGCACTGGACAAGCCCCACCTGACCGGTCTGGTCAACGGAGTGCTGCGGGCCGCCGAAAGGGAAGGGGCGCCAGCGCCGAAAGACGATAGTGGCCGCTTCAGTCATCCGGTGTGGATGGTGGAGAAGCTTCGCCACAACTGGCCGGACGATTGGCAGGCCATCCTTGAAGCCAACAACCAGCAGGCACCCATGACCCTGCGGGTCAATGCCCTGCGCTTCAAACGCGACGAGTACCTGAACCTGTTGTCGGAAGCCGGCATCGAGGCCCACGCCACGCGCTTTGCCCCCAGCGGCATCCAGCTCCAACGGCCGGTGCCGGTGGACCGACTGCCCTGGTTCGAGGACGGCGCGGTCAGTGTTCAGGATGAAGCCGCCCAATTGTGTACGACTCTAATGGATCTGCAGCCAGGCCAGCGGGTACTGGATGCCTGCGCCGCGCCCGGAGGCAAGAGCTGCGCCATCCTTGAAGCCTGTGGCGAACTGGACGAAGTGGTGGCCATCGACGAATCCGCCGAGCGCCTGCCCCGGGTCCAGGAAAACCTGGACCGGCTCGACCTGCACGCCACCCTGACCCAGGCCGATGCCGCCGATATCGACAGCTGGTGGGACGGCACGCCCTTCGACCGCATCCTGCTGGACGTTCCCTGCAGCGCTACCGGCGTGATCCGCCGGCACCCGGACATCAAACTGTTGCGCCGGGAGTCCGACATCGTGCCTCTGGCCAGTATCCAGCTTGGCCTGCTGGAGGCCATGTGGTCTATCCTGAAGCCCGGTGGGCGACTGGTGTATGCCACCTGTTCGGTGTTTCCACAGGAGAACCACCGTATAATCCAGCGGTTCCTGAAGCAGCAGAATCAGGCAACGCTGAAGACCATCGACGCAGACTGGGGCCGGGACATGAACACCGGGCGTCAGCTGTTCCCAGACCCGGACAGCCATGACGGCTTTTTCTACGCCGTGCTGGAGAAACCTGAACCATGAAAATCCTGATTCTCGGCGCCGGCCAGGTCGGCGGCACCCTGGCGGAAAACCTGGCAAACGAAGCCAACGACATCACCGTGGTGGACAACGACAGCGCCCGCCTTCGCGAACTGCAGGACCGGCTCGACATCCGCACCATGCATGGCCGCGCCTCCTATCCCACGGTATTGCGACAGGCCGGTGCCGAAGATGCCGACATGATCATCGCGGTAACCAACAGCGATGAAACCAACATGGTGGCGTGCCAGGTCTCCAAGCTGCTGTACAAGACCCCCACTACCATCTGCCGTGTGCGTGCCGGCGCCTATCTGGCCAAGCCGGAACTGTTCTACAACCGGGATACGGTCAAGGACCTGGACAGCCTGAGAGGCTTCCCCCTGGACGTTCTGATCAGTCCCGAACATCTGGTAACCCAGCACATTACCCGGCTGATTGAATACCCCGGTGCCCTGCAGGTACTGGAGTTCTCCAAGGGCCTGACCCGACTGGTCGCCATTCGCGCCACCGAGGGCGGCCCACTGGTGGGGCACGAACTGTCCTACCTTCGCACCCACATGCCCAAGATCGATACCCGGGTGGCGGCGATTTTCCGCAAGGACCGGGCGATCATGCCCCAGGGCGATACCGTAATTGAAGACGGCGACGAGGTGTTCTTTATCGCCGCCGCCGACCATATCCGCTCGGTGATGAGCGAACTGCAACCGCTGGAGAAGCCCTACAAACGCATCTTCATCTGCGGCGGTGGCAACATCGGCTACCGGCTGGCCAACACCCTGGAAGACCGCTATCAGGTGAAACTCCTGGAACGGGACCATGAACGCTGCGTGATGCTGTCCGAGCGCCTGCGCAAGACCGTGGTACTGGAAGGTAATGCAGCCAACAAGGACATCCTGCTGGAAGAGAACATCGAGAATACCGATGTGTTCTGCGCCGTCACCAACGACGACGAAGCCAACATCATGGCCTCGTTGCTGGCCAAGCGACTGGGTGCCCGCAAGGTCCTGACCCTGATCAACAACCCCGATTACGTGGACCTGATCCAGGGCGGCGATATCGACGTGGCCATCTCACCCCAGCAGACCACCATCGGCAGCCTGCTTACCCACGTGCGCCGTGGTGATGTGGTGAACGTGCACGCCCTGCGCCGGGGCGCGGCCGAAGCCATTGAGGCCATCGCCCACGGCGACCACCGTTCCTCCAAGGTGGTTGGCAAACGCCTGGACGAAATCAATCTGCCATCCGGAACGACCATTGGTGCCATTGTCCGGCACAACGAAGTGCTCATCGCCCACGACCACCTTCGGGTGCAACCAGACGACCACGTGATCCTGTTCCTGGTGGACAAGTCGCGCATACGGGACGTCGAGAAACTGTTCCAGGTGGGCCTCACGTTCTTCTGATTGATCTCAGGCAAAACAACACCCTGGCTGGCACTTAGAAATGCGGCGCCGGCCAGCGTATAATGCGCGTTTTCAAATTTTCGGAGTGCCCCGGAACCGGGGCCCACACACAGACTGACCAGCAGGCAAACGTCGTGACAGACAAGGCAACCAACAACTCCGCGCCGGACATCAAGACCTTCCAGGGTCTGATCCTGGCATTGCAGAATTTCTGGGCGCAGCACGGCTGCGTGGTTCTCCAGCCCCTGGATATGGAAGTGGGCGCCGGTACCTTCCACCCGGCCACCTTCCTGCGATCCATCGGTCCGGAAACCTGGAACTCCGCCTACGTCCAGCCCAGCCGCCGCCCCACCGACGGCCGTTACGGCGAGAACCCCAACCGCCTGCAGCACTACTACCAGTTCCAGGTGGTTCTGAAGCCGTCTCCGGACAACATTCAGGAGCTGTACCTGGATTCTCTGCGCGCCCTGGGCCTGGACCCGTTGGTGCACGACATCCGCTTTGTCGAAGACAACTGGGAATCGCCGACCCTGGGCGCCTGGGGCCTGGGCTGGGAAATCTGGCTGAACGGTATGGAAGTGACCCAGTTCACTTACTTCCAGCAGGTAGGCGGCCTGGAATGCTATCCGGTCACCGGCGAGCTGACCTACGGCCTTGAGCGTATCGCCATGTACCTGCAGGGTGTGGACAGCGTGTATGACCTGGTCTGGACCAATGGCCCGGATGGCGTGGTTACCTACGGCGACGTGTTCCATCAGCAAGAGGTGGAAATGTCCACCTACAACTTCGAACATGCCGACACCGAGTTCCTGTTCCACAGCTTCGATGTCTATGAGCGGGAAAGCGCCCGCCTGATCGACGCAGGTCTGCCACTGCCGGCCTATGAGCAGGTGCTCAAGGCCTCCCACACATTCAACCTGCTGGACGCCCGTCACGCCATCTCCGTGACCGAGCGCCAGCGTTTCATCCTGCGTGTACGTACCCTGGCTCGCTCCGTGGCCCAGGCCTACTTCGAGAGCCGTCGCAAGCTGGGCTTCCCGCTGGCCCCGGAACACCTCCGCAAGGAAGTGCTGGCCGCCGCTGAAGCCGCCGACGCCAAGGCCAGTAAAAAGGGCAAGAAAGCCAACAAGGCACCGCAGGAACAGGGGAACGCATAATCATGGCAACTCAGGATTTTCTGGTCGAACTGGGCACCGAGGAGCTGCCTCCGAAAGCTCTCAAGCCCCTCTCTGACGCTTTCACCCAGGGCATTGTCAAAGGCCTGGAAGAAGCCGGCGTAGCCTTTGGTGCGGTGGAAAGCTTCGCAGCACCCCGTCGTCTGGCGGTACGTATCCGGGACCTGGCCGATGCCCAGCCGGACAAATCGGTCGAGAAGCGCGGCCCGGCCGTGAAAGCAGCGTTTGATGATTCCGGTAACCCCACCCGGGCGTTGACCGGCTTCGCCACCTCCCTGGGGATTACCCCGGATCAGCTCGACACCATGGAGACCGACAAGGGTGCCTGGCTGGTGTACCGTACCGTTGAGAAGGGCAAGCCCACCGTAGAACTGATGCCGGATCTGGTGGACAAATCCCTGGCCGCCCTGCCCATTCCCAAACGCATGCGCTGGGGTGCCTGGAAGACGGAATTCGTGCGCCCGGTACACTGGCTGATTCTGTTGTACGGCAACAAGGTGATTGAAGCACCGGTGATGAACCTCAAGCCCGGCAACAAGACCCGTGGCCACCGGTTCCACTGCCCGAAAGAGCTGATTGTGCCCACCCCGGCCGACTACGAAGTGGTGCTCAAGCAGGAAGGCTACGTACTGGCAGACTTCGCCGAGCGTCGTGAGCAGATCCGCGCCGGCGTGGCCGCGCTGGCGGAGAAAGAAGCCGGCGGCAAGGCCGTAATCGACGAAGACCTGCTGGACGAAGTGACTGCCCTGAACGAATGGCCGGTACCATTGATGGGGCGCTTCGAGGAGCGCTTCCTGGATGTACCGGCCGAAGCCCTGATTTCCTCCATGAAGGAGCATCAGAAGTACTTCCACGTAGTGGATGCCGGCGGGAAGATGCTGCCGCTGTTTATCACCGTGGCCAACCTGGAGAGTAAAGACCCGGCCCAGGTGATTTCCGGTAACGAGAAAGTGATTCGCCCGCGCTTGTCCGACGCCGCCTTCTTCTACGACACCGACCGCAAGACCAGGCTGGAAGACCGCATCGAGGCACTCAAGCCCATCGTGTTCCAGGACAAGCTGGGCAGCATCTACGACAAATCTGTACGGGTAGCAGCCCTGGCCAAAAAGATTGCCGAAGCCATCAACAGCGACCCGGCCCTGGCCGAGCGTGCTGCCATGCTGGCCAAGACCGATCTGGTCACCGAAATGGTGCTGGAGTTCACCGACCTGCAGGGCATTATGGGCCAGTACTACGCCGCCAACGACGGCGAACATGCCGATGTCGCCAAGGCCCTGAACGAGCAGTACATGCCGCGCTTTGCCGGCGACGACCTGCCCACCACCCTGACCGGTTGTGCGGTGGCCATTGCTGACCGCATCGATTCCCTGGTCGGCCTGTTCGGCATCAACCAGCCGCCGTCCGGTACCCGGGACCCGTTCGCTCTGCGCCGTGCTTCTCTCGGTGTGCTGCGCATCATCATCGAACGTGAACTGCCACTCGACCTGCAGACGGTCTGCGAGTGGGCGGAAGAAAACTTCTCCGTGCTGACCGAGAAGAACACCGCCAGCACCGTGGTGGACTACATGCTGGAGCGTTTCCGTGCCCACTATGATGAGCAGGGCATCGGCGCCGAAGTGTACCTGGCGGTGCACGCCCGCCGCCCGACCCGCCCGCTGGACTTCGACCGCCGGGTAAAAGCCGTGGAAGCCTTCCGCCAGCTGCCAGAGGCCCAGGCCCTGGCCGGCGCCAACAAGCGGGTTTCCAACATCCTCACCAAACAGGGTGGTGACCGCATCGGCGAGACCGTAGACACCGCGCTGTTGCAGGATGCTGCCGAGAAAACTCTGGCGGCGAAGGTGGAAGAGCAGGCACAGCAAGTACTGCCGATGTTCGAGCAGGGTGACTACGCCAGTGCGCTGACATCGCTGGCCAGCCTGCGTGAGCCGGTAGACACCTTCTTTGATGAAGTGATGGTGATGGCCGACGACGAAGCCGTGCGCAACAATCGTCTGGCACTGTTGAACCGCCTGCGCAACCTGTTCCTGCGGGTTGCCGACATCTCCCTGCTGCCCACAGCAGGCTGAGGCACACAGGCCGCTGGTTCACAATAAACCAGCCGCCTGCCTATCCTGCTTTTCCACTCAGCTGCGCCAGAAGTCCGGCGACAACATCACAAACACACTCAACAGCTCCAACCGGCCCAGAATCATGGCGCCCATCAGAACCCATTTGGCCGCATCCGGCAAGGTCTGGAAATTGCCTGCCGGGCCGATGGTATCGCCCAGTCCTGGCCCGACATTCGTCAAAGCCGTAGCGGCTCCGGAAAGACTGGTCACCAGATCCAGCCCCAGCGCCCCCAGAATCGCCGTCACCAGCGCCAGCGTCGCCAGAAAAATGAAAGAGAAGGCGACACTGGAGGCCACGATATCGTCACCAATCACCCGCCCGTTGTAGTTGCGGGCAAACACCGCGTGAGGGTGCAGCAAACGACGTACCTGCTCCCTGAGCAATAGCATGGACAGCTGGAACCGGAAGATTTTCATGCCGCCAGACGTGGACCCGGAACACCCGCCGACAAAGGTAATGAACAGGAATACCACCACCGCAAACGGGCCCCACAAAGAGTAATCCGTGGAGGCGAAGCCGGTTGTGGTTACCACAGACGTGACATTGAACAGCGCTGAAACAAAGGTCTCAAACGGATCTACCGGCTCCCTCAGAACCCGGTAAATGGTCAGCAACGCAGCGACAATCACCAGGAACCGGAGAAAGAAACGAACCTGCTGATCCCGCAACAGTGGCTGTCGCTGTCCGTGAATAAACCGTACAAACAGAAAGAACGGCATGGCGCCCATGGCCATGAAAACCGTCGACGCCAGTAGAATGGACGGCGAATCAAACTGCCCCATGGAGCTGTCCGAGGTGGAATAGCCCCCGGTCGATACTGTAGTCAACGCGTGATTCAGCGCCTGAAAGAAACTCATCCCCAGCAGCCAGTAGGTGAGCACGCAACCGAGCGTCAAGCCCAGATAGATGAGTACCAGGCTGCGGGCCAGGTGGCTGGTGCGGGGCACCGCTTTCTCGTTCCATTCGGACGATTCGGTCGCAAACAGCCGCATACCGCCAATCCGGAGAAACGGCAGGATGGCAACCGCCATACCGATGATCCCGATACCGCCCATCCATTGCATGATCGAACGCCAGAGCAGAATGTCGTCCGGCAGATGATCCAGGCCGGTAAGAACGGTGGAACCCGTAGTGGTCACGCCGGAAATGCTCTCAAAGAAAGCATCGGTCATGCTCAGCTTCATGTCACTCAGCAGCAGCGGCAAACTGGAGAATAACGGAATCACAACCCACGCCGACACCGTCAGCATGAACATCTGCTGCTGGCGTAGCGCGTGTTTCCGCCGCCCCGCCAAAGCCAGAGCCGCGGCACCAATGCTGAAACAGACCACCGAGGATTTCACGAACGCCAGCCAATCCGGCGTATCACCGAATACCAGCAGGTTAACCGGAAGGGTCATGAGGAAACTGAGCAGGATGAGCAGAAAACCGAGGATCTGAACAATGGGGATAATGTTCACAGGGCAGGGGGCTCCGATGTCCGGACACAGGCCAGTCGCAACGCCTTACAAGGCAA
Organism: Marinobacter sp. UBA5687; assembly: GCF_002420325.1. Taxonomy (NCBI): domain Bacteria; kingdom Pseudomonadati; phylum Pseudomonadota; class Gammaproteobacteria; order Pseudomonadales; family Marinobacteraceae; genus Marinobacter; species Marinobacter sp. UBA5687. Next base: position 30,793 of record NZ_DIHV01000068.1, on the reverse strand, counting down.
GGCGGCATCCACGCCGCTGTTATACGCCCATTCAACCGGGTTTACCACTGCCAGGGCGAGGCTTCTGCTTGCCACCGATCCGGACAATCCACGACAGAATTTTTGAATTCCAGCCCGGGGAAGGGGTAGCAAAACCGCCGCCAATGCGTATAATACCGGCCGTTGATCGGCGTGTGGCGCAGCTTGGTAGCGCACTTCGTTCGGGACGAAGGGGTCGCAGGTTCGAATCCTGCCACGCCGACCACTTTCCCTTCTTGATTTATCTTTCCCTATTTCAGTTTTCCAATAATATTTCATTCTGGGTTGTTACACCCCAGCCCAATGAATTTCTGTATCCTTAGTCAATCTGCTCATGATTAAAGGGGTGTTTTGATGAATGAGGCGATCGCCCGGCTGCGTCAATTCCGGGATGACAGAGACTGGAAGCAGTTCCACAACCCGAAAGATCTATCGCTGGCCCTGAGTATCGAGGCTTCGGAACTGCTGGAGTTATTTCTATGGAAATCTCCCGAACAGGCCGATGTCAGCAAAGTAAAAGAAGAACTCGCCGATGTGATTGCCTATGCGTTACTGCTGGCAGACAGCTATGAGCTGGATGTGGAGCAGATTGTGCTCGACAAGATTGCCCTGAACGAAAAGAAATACCCGGTCAGCAAAGCCAGGGGAACCGCGAAGAAGTACACCGAGCTATGAGCCAATCGCCGATGGCTGAGATTCAGCGCTACCCCTTCAGCAAGGACGCCCTGAACGATTTGCGCGACAATGCCTTTGCTGCGGGTAACTGGCCCTTGGTCTACGTACTCAGTGACGAAAAGCACGGGCGTGCCTACATCGGCGAAACCACCGACACGCTCACCCGCATGAGCACCCACCTCAAACACGACGAAAAGCAGCTGCTGACCGCGGTTCACCTGATCACCAGCGAGTATTTCAACAAATCCGCAACGCTGGATGTGGAATCCCTGCTGATCAAGTACATGGCCGCCGATGGCAAGTACACCCTGCTCAACGGCAACCTGGGGCTGGCCGACCACAACTATTACCAGCGCAGCGCCTTGTATGAAGAAGTCTTCCGGGAAGTCTGGAACCGGTTAATAGCCAAGGGCGTTGTGTCCCGCACCCTGGACCACCTTGATAACTCCGATGTCTTCAAATACTCGCCCTACAAATCCCTGTCCTTCGATCAGCGTCAGGGACTTCTCACCATACTGCATGAACTGACCAACCCCGGTGTCCAGAATATTGTGGTGGAAGGGGGAGCCGGAACCGGCAAGTCGGTCCTGGCCATTTTTCTGTTCAAACTACTAACCTCCGAAGATCACCAGATCAGCCTGCGGGAATTTTCCGACGAGGAGGCTGAGATCCACGCTCTGCTAAAATCCCTCAGAGAAACACTGCCCAAACCCAAAATGGCGCTGGTGGTGCCCATGACCTCCTTCCGAACCACCCTGAAGAATGCGTTCAAGCACGTTGCCGGGCTTAGCTCCGACATGGTGATCAGCCCGTCCGAGCTGACCAAACAGCGCTACGATATTGTTCTGGTTGACGAATCCCACCGTCTGCGCAAGCGCAAGAATCTGGGTGCCTATTTCGGCAGTTTCGACAAAGCCTGTCAGGCTCTGGATATGGACAAGCATACCTGCAGCGAAGTGGACTGGGTGTGCCAGCAAGCCAACAAGGCGATTTTCTTCTACGACGAAGGCCAGTCCATCAAACCCTCCGACGCCGATGTCGAAGTGTTCCAGCTCCTTAAAGCTGCCAAGGGCTCGGTGACCCACCGGTTACTCTCCCAGTTCCGGGTCAAGGCCGGGCAACCCTATGTGGAGTTTGTGGATAAGTTACTGAAAGGCGGTGTTGATGACGGCGTGGTGTTCACCGCCAAAAACTACGAATTTGAAGTATTTGATTCGCTCAGTGACATGGTCAGTACAATTCACGAGAAAGAGCAGCAGGTCGGACTGTCCAGACTGATCGCCGGCTACTCCTGGCCCTGGGCCTCGAAGAAGGATTGTGAGGCCTACGACATCGTGATCGATGACGTTCAGCTCCGCTGGAACAGCACCAATACCGACTGGATCAACAAGGCAGGATCGCACCGGGAAGTCGGCTGCATTCACACCACCCAGGGTTACGACCTGAACTACGCCGGCATTATCTTCGGCGAGGAGATCCGGTACGACCCGGAAAGCCAAGTCATTGTCATAGAGAAAGGCAACTACCACGACCGCACCGGCGGCCAGGGCATCAAAGACCCAGAAGAACTGAAGCAGTACATCATCAACATCTACCGTACCATCATGCTCCGAGGTATTCGCGGCACTTTTGTCTACGCATGTGATGATGCGCTAAGGGATTACCTGAAACAGCACATTCCCGTTCATAGTTCTGGCCAACCAGAGCCTGAAAACACCAACGTGGTGGAGCTTGAACCTTACGTAAACGCTGTGCCGCTGTTCGATCTGCAAGCGGCTGCGGGAGGGTTCGGAGAACTTAGTGAGGTTAGCGAGCTTGACCCCAATAGGCACTTAGACTGGGTTGCTGTGCCCGAAGGAGTCCGGGTGCGCAAAGACATGTTTGCCTGCCGGGTGTTCGGCGAATCCATGAACCGGGTTATTCCGAATGGTGCCGTGTGCCTGTTCCGAACCGACCGTGGTGGTTCCAGAAACGGGAAGACCGTACTGGTTGAATGTATCGACAGTGTTGATGCCGAGTCAGGTTCACGCTACACCGTGAAAGTCTATGAAAGCTATAAGGTTGATGACGAACAAGGCTGGCGTCATACCCGTATTCAACTGAGCCCCAACTCTTACGATGACAATTTTCAGCCCCTTGAGCTGACAGATGAAGAAGCACTTAAATATCGGGTGGTTGGGGAATTTGTTGGCGTCATTGATGATTAGCATTCAACTCGATGGTGTTTGACAACCCAACTCCGCCATATCAGACTTCAAATCACATCCGCCCCTTGGCAGTAAGCCTCCCTCAACTATCCCGAGGGTGTGCCGAGCCCTTGGGGCTTTTTCTTTTTTTGAGTATTCCGGAACGCCACAATGACCACGGCAAACATCAACACAGACATGTTGACCTGGGCGCGGGAGCGCTCTGGTATCTCTGTGCCTGATTTTGCCCGGCGCTGCGGTATTTCTGAGGAGCGACTTCGGGAATGGGAGTCCGGCGAACGAAAACTGACGTTCAACCAGGCAATGCGATTCGCTGAAAAAGCGCATGTGCCGTTTGGCTATCTGTTCTTGGCAAAGCCACCTGAGGAAGTCTTACCCATTCCGGACCTGCGCACCCTCGAAGGCCAAGGTGTACAGCGCCCGAGCGCAGAATTGCTAGACCTGGTCAAACTGATGATGCAACGCCAGGAATGGTACCGGGAGTACCTTCAACAGCATTTTGCCGAGGCCAACCCCTATGTCGGCCGCGCTTCCTATTCTGACTCCGTGGAGTCCATTGTCGAAGACATCCGCGCGTGCCTGGGTGTTGAGCCCCACCCAACCAGAGGTAAATGGGATGATTACTATCGGGATTTAGTCCAGCGTATTGAATCCTTGGGGATTCTCGTTATGCGTCAGGGTAATCTTGGGCACCATAGCCGTCCGCTCAACGTTGATGAATTCCGTGGGTTCGCGATTGTTGATGAGTATGCTCCGATCATTTTTGTGAATCACAGCGACGCGCTGGGTGCGCGCCTTTTCACACTGATTCATGAACTTTGCCATATCTGGATTGGCCAATCCGGGATCTCTGACGGCAACACCAACACCCATCGTCAGGAAGAGGTTCTGTGTAACGCTGTTGCTGCAGAATTTCTGGTGCCTGCCCAGGAGTTCAGGGCACTCTGGCAACACGATTCTGAAAGCTGGGAAGACAACCTGCCGCCGCTTGAGGCTCATTTCCACGTAAGTACCTGGGCGCTAGCCAGGCGTGCTTTAACGCTCAATTTTATATCCCAGCAAGAGTATGGCCGCTACATTTTTGAGCAGAAAATGCGCCACGAACAGCGGAAAGGAAGCGGTGGCCCGACTTACTACCAAACCAAAAAGGCACAGATTAGTCGCCAATTCTCCCAGGCCGTTGTCGGTGAAGCCTTGAGTGGCCAACTGTTGCTGCGGGAAGCAGGTGAACTTCTGGGTGGAATCAAACCGGGGAAAATTGAGACGTTCGCTAGGGAGTTAGGCGTTTGAGATATTTGCTGGATGCGAATACCTACATACAAGCCAAGAATCAATACTACGGCATGGATATCTGCCCCGCGTACTGGGACTGGCTGGACTTACAGTTCGAGCAAGGCCTGATCGGCAGTGTGGATATGATCGGCCGGGAGCTGCGGGACGGCAACGATGACCTGGCAGACTGGGTGCGAGAAAGACCTGGGCATTTCATCAGCAATGACGACGAAGCAACCCAAAGTGCCTTTGCCGCCATTGTGCAATCCGTCATGGAAGGTGATTACAACGCCGGTAATCGTGATAGTTTTCTGGCAAAAGCCGATCCCTGGATTATTGCTAAAGCACAATGCCTCGGGGCAACTGTCGTCACTCATGAATCGGTAGTTGCACCAAACGCCCGGAAGGTAAAAGTTCCAAATATATGTCAGCAGTTTGACGTTACCTGCATCAATACGTTTCAGTTCCTTCGAGAGTTAAATGCCCGATTTGTGCTGGGGACATAAGCAACTCAAACGGTTTCAGGCTTTGCCAGGCAGCCACCACGGTTAGCGCGACTGCTCCACCACAATCAACTCCCCAAGCTCAAACCCCTCCGCCTCGGCCCGGGCCTTGAACGCCTCCAGCACCTCGTCGCTCACCTCCGGCGTGCGCGACATCAGCCACAGGTAATCCCGGTTGTAGCTGGTCAGGTAAGCCGTGGTGTAGTCGTCATCCAGCCCGAACACCACGTAAGAGCCATAGAAAGGCCCGAAGAAGGACACTTTCAGGTGGCCCACATCACTGTCACCGACAAACTTTGCCCGGCCTTCGGCCTCTTCCCATTCGCCTTTTTCTTCGTTATAGCCCCTGTTGATAACTTTGACGCTACCGTCGTCGTTCAGGGTGTATTCGGCGGTAACCTGGCTCAGGCCCTCTTCGAACGAGTGATCCAACCGGGCGATCTCGTACCAGGTGCCCAGGTAGCGCTGCTGGTCAAAACCGGTCACTGGTTCAATGCCCTTGGGCACACCGGTGCAGCCCGTCATCAGAAACAGTAACACGATTACAGCCAATCCAGTCTTCATGACAAACTCCCAAAGAACAGTCGTGAACCAACGCAAAGCCACAGGCAAAGATCGTCAAACAGGTGTTAAGCTCTGAAACACCCTGGCGCTCGTATACCCAGCGCTAACCAACCAAGGAGTCGAATATGATCGGATACGTCACACTCGGAGTCAGCGATATGGGCCGGGCCAAGCAGTTCTACAC
>NZ_DIHV01000068.1:12419-25004 GCF_002420325.1 Marinobacter sp. UBA5687 | reverse complement strand
CAACAAGCTGGCGTTCTTCGAATTCGGCTAAGCGTCGACCGCCACCACCCCGGTTGGGTGGTGGCCTTACTGACTTACACCGAGAGATGGCGACGGAAGAGCAACAACGCCGCCGTGAAGAACACCCCGCCAATGGCCATCAGGGCCAGCATCTGTGGCCACACCACCTCCAGCCCCGCACCGCGGTACAGAATGGCCTGGGCCATGCTGACAAAGTGGGTGGTGGGCGACGCCAGCATCAGATCCTGCACCAGCTCGGGCATGCTTTCCCGGGGCGTGATTCCGCCCGACAGCAACTGCAAGGGCAGAATGGTGAGAATCAGCAGCAGGCCAAACTGGGGCATGGTTCGGGCCACGGTGCCGATCAGAATGCCGATGGCGGTGGTGGAAAACAGGTGAATCAGGGCGCCGAGCAGAAACAGCAACACTGACCCTGCCACCGGCACCTGTAGCCAGCCCTGGATCACCAGCGTTACCGACAGCGCCGCGGCCAGTAACACCACCAGACCATTGGCCCACACCTTGGACGCCATGATTTCGAAAGGCCGCAACGGCATCACCATCAGATGCTCCACAGTCCCGTGCTCCCGCTCCCGGATCAGTGCTGCCCCGGTAAGAATGATGCTGATCAGGGTCACCTGGGTGATCAGCTCCATGACACCGCCAAACCAGGTTCCGTCCAGATTGGGGTTGTAACTCACCCGGGTGACCAGCTCGATCGGTAGCCCGGTGCTGGCAGAGCTACCCGGTTGCAGAAACTCCGCCACTTCTGCCATCGCAAAGCGCTGAATGTAATTGGTGCCAATAAAGGCCTGGCTCATGCGGGTGGCGTCGATGTTCAGCTGCAACGCCACCGGGTTGCCCTGCCGGACATCCCGCTCAAAGCCCTCGGGAATCACCAGGGCAAAGGTATGGCTGCCCTTGTCCAGCAGGTCGTCGATGTCGCCGTAGGCCACCAGATCCGGCTTCAGGAACCATGGCTGCTGGAGCGAATTGATGATGCGGCCAGACAACACCGTCTGATCTTCGTCCACCACGGCGATCGGTGCGTTGTGAAGCTCCATGGAGCCGGCGGAACCTGCGGTGTAGATCATCACCGTAAACGCCACCAGCACAAACACCATCAATGCCTTGTCCTGCCACAGACTGCGCAGTTCCTTGATGCCGAGGTGCCAGATGTTGCGTAAGGAATTCATGTCAGCGCCCCTGTTTTCTGAGCAACGCCACCGCCATTACGGTCAGCACCGGAACGAACGCCGCCAGGGCCAGGAACGCGCCCTGCATATCCGCCAGCGACAGGCCTTTGGTAAACACGCCACGGCTGATCTGCAGGAACCAGGTCGCCGGCCAGACGGGACCGATCAATGCGCCGGCGCCGCTCAGGGACGACACCGGTTCGGTCAGGCCGGAAAACTGTACGGTCGGCAGTATGGTGAGAATCGCAGTGGCCGCCAGGGCGGCAATCTGGGTCGAGGCAAAGGTCGACATTACCTGACCCAGGGCCGTGGTGGCGGTCACAAAGAGCAGGGCGCCGAAGGTGAGCGTCAGCAGGCTGCCTTTGATCGCGACATCAAACACGTACACCGCCAGCAAGACCAGGCTCACGTAGCTGATCATGCTGAACGCGATGTAGGGCAGCTGTTTGCCCAGCAAGAACTCCACCCGGGTGACCGGAGTGACGTACAGGTTGGTGATGGAGCCCAGTTCCTTTTCCCGGACGATGCCCAGGGCCATCAGAATGGCCGGAATAAAGATCAGCAAAATGGGGATAACCGCTGGCACCATCGCATCCAGGCTCCGGAAGTCCTGGTTGTAGCGATACCGGTCCTCCAGCGTGACCAGTGTCAGTGTGGGTACCACGCCCAGAGTGCGCTGGGCCAGCTCCGTCAGGTAACTGATGTGCATGCCTTCAACGTAACCCAGGATGGTCTCGCCCCGGAAAGGCATGGCACCATCCACCCAAACCGCCATTTCAGTCGGTCGCCCCCGTTTCAGGTCTTTGCCGAAGCCCGGCGGAATCTCAATAGCCAGGCTTAGCTCGCCGGAGCGCATGCGTTGTTCCAGCTCCTGGATATTCTGCAACTCCGGTTGTTGCAGGAAATATCGGGAGCCGGACACCGCCGCGATGTAATCCCGGCTCTGGGGTGTCTGGTCCCGATCCAGCACGGCGAACGACAGGTCTTCTACATCCAGGGTAATGCCGTAACCCAGGATCAGCATCAACAACGCGGAACCGATAAAGGCGAAGGCCATTCGAATGGGATCCCGCAACAGTTCCCTCGCTTCCCGGGTGGCGTAAGCCAGCAAGCGCCGGGGACTGAACACGGTCGGCCGGTCACCATGACTGGCGGGCTCCAGAGCCAGTTGGTCGGCGCCGGTCTCCGGCTCTTTATCCACCGCTTCCAGGGTTTTCATGAACGCGCCTTCCAGGCTGTCGGTGCCAGAGGCTTCAACCAGTCGATCGGGCGTATCGCAAGCCAATACTTCGCCCGCGTGCATGAGCGAAATCCGGTCGCAGCGCTCACCCTCGTTCATGAAATGAGTGGAGATAAAAATGGTCACGCCATCTTCCCGCGACAGGCGCATCAACAATTGCCAGAACCGGTTGCGGGCCCCCGGGTCGACGCCTGAGGTAGGTTCATCCAGGATCAGCAATTCGGGCTCGTGCACCACAGCCACGGCCAGGGACAGCCGCTGGCGAACCCCAAGTGGCAGGGCGCCTGCTCGCTGGTCCAGTACATCTTCAAGACCGAACTCCCGAACCAGCACCGAAATACGCTCCGGGATTTTGGTGTCCGGCAGGTGAAACAGCCGGGCATGCAGATCCAGATTCTGGCGCACGGTGAGCTCACCATAGAGCGAGAAGGCCTGGGACATGTAGCCCACCTTCTGCCGGGTGGCCAGGTCTTTGGCATCCAGTGGTTCACCGAACAGCCGGACTTCGCCTTCTGTTGGGGTCAGCAATCCGGTGAGCATTTTCATGGTGGTGGTCTTGCCACAACCGTTGGATCCCAGAAAACCGAAGATTTCGCCTTTCGGGATGGAAAAGCTGACGTTACGAACCGCCGTAAAGCTGCCAAACCGCAGGGTCAGATGCTCAGCCTCAATGGCCGGCGTCTGGTTTTCCCCGGTTGGCTCTCGCTGCGCAGCAATAGCCGTATCGCCGCTTTCCTGCACCTGCCGGTTTTCGGGTAACAGCGCGATGAAGGCATCGTCCAGCGTCTCGGTATTGGTCTGCTCACGGAGTTCGGCCGGTGAGCCTGTGGCCAGTACCTTGCCCTCGTCCATGGCCACCAGCCAGTCGTAACGTTCGGCTTCTTCCATGTAGGCCGTGGCCACCAACACGCTCATACCGCTGCGTTGTCGGCGAATGGTATCGATCAGATCCCAGAAACGCTTGCGGGAGAGCGGGTCCACGCCGGTGGTGGGTTCATCCAGAATCAGCAGATCGGGGCTGTGGATAAGGGCACAGCACAGCCCCAGCTTCTGTTTCATACCGCCGGACAGCTTGCCGGCGGGACGGTCCCGGAAAGACAACAACCCGGTAGCTTCAAGCAACCGGTCAATCTGATCCTTCCTGGAGGGGCCTCGCAAACCAAACAGATCGGCGAAGAAGGCGATGTTCTCGTCCACCGTCAGCGTATGGTAGAGATTACCGCCCAGTCCCTGGGGCATATAGGCAATGCGGGGGGCGACCCGGTTACGAAACCTCTGGCTGCGCATATCGCCGCCAAGCACCTGCAACTCGCCGGTCTGCAACTCACGGGCACCGGCAAGCAGGCCCAACAGTGTGGATTTGCCCACCCCGTCCGGGCCGATCAGCCCGACCATGCAGCCAGACGGAAACGTCAGGGATAGTTCAGACAGCGCATCGGTTTCCCCGTAGCGATGGCTGACTCCTTCCAGCCGGGCCACGGTCTCAGTCATTGGGCAAAGCCACTTTCAGGCTCTCGGGCCAGGGCTGGCCCTCATCCAGTCTTACGTAGGCTTCGCCCGGTACGCCGGTTTTCACCCGGTCCCGATAGGCTTTGAGCAACTCCGGATCAATCCGGATACGAACCCGGAACATCAGCTTCTCCCGCTCGCTGCGGGTTTCCACAGACTTCGGCGTGAACTGGGCTTCGGCGGCGACGAAGCTGACTTCCGCTGGCACCACATAGTCCGGCAGGGCATCAAGAACGATCCGGGCTTCAGAGCCAACCCGGACTTTGCCCGCCTGGGCTGTGGGCAGGAAGATGGTCATGTACACATCGGTGACATCCAGTACCGTGGCTACTTTGCCACCGGCGGCCAGCACCTCGCCCGGCTCCGCCAGCCGATACAGAACCCGGCCACCCACCGGCGTGGTCAACTGACTGTCATCAATATTGGTTTGGATACGGCGGGCACTGGCTTTGGCAGCTTCGATACTGGCATCGGCAGACGCCACTTGTACTCTGGCGGCCTGCAATGCCGCCTCGGCGGTTTCCGCCGCGGTACGGGCGCGGTCCAACTGCTCCTGAGAGGCATGGCCCCGATCGGCCAGCGATTCAATACGGGCCAGTTCGGCTTGGGCATACCGACGCTCGCTTTCCCGTTGGGCCACCACGGCCTCGGCCAGTCGCCGGCTCTGCTCGGCCTGGTGCAAACTGGCTTGCGCCGCTGCCAGGCTGGCCTCAAGTTCGTCGGTATCCATCACAGCCAGCAACATGCCGGCTTCAACCATGTCGCCCTCGCGGACTTCGAAGGATTCCAGGCGTCCGGGTATTCGGGTGGCAATATCGACTTCGGTGGCTTCAATACGACCGTTACCAGAGCCAATATGCTCCGGCACCTGATCGCCTTTCGGCATCAGGTACCAGGCTGCAACGGCAATCAGGGCCACGATCAGCACAACGAGAAAAAGTTTGGGAGCGGTGTTGGTGCTTTTCTGGGCCATGTGTCGTCCTTGAGGGGAAGAATAGGTATGACAGGGTAAGTATAGAGCAGAAGTGTAACGTTCAGGCTGAAGGGAATCAAAATAGCTTCCAATCTATCCCGCCCGTCAGCTTGCCATGAACTCAGTAGGCGCCGCGGATCAGGTCGATACCGGGCTTGAGCACGCTACGCCACGCCTCTCGGAGTTCGGGCGTGTATTCCGGATCGTGAGCGCGGACCGTTTTCAGCAATGCCTCCTGCCAGAGGTCGTACCACTCAGGCTGAATATTGTAATTGTGGCGATTATGGCTTTCTCCCAGATCCCGCAATTTGCGGTCGGACATACCCCGGGCAACCAGAATGATCTGCATCACACCGTTACGCAGCAGATGGCGCTGAGCAGACATATCCGTGTTCAGAAACCGGTTGCGGATGGCATCGGAGCTGGACATAAAGAAGTCGTAGAAATCCACAAAGAATTCATCCTTGCGGCAGCAGCGACCATAGCTCTGGAAAACAAGATCGGTCGGGTTCATTTGCAATCAGTGTCCTTGATCATCGGGGGGATTGTCATTAAGGGCCACGGATTCTAAGCAAGCGAACAGGTTTTTCCATAGTGACATGTAACAACTGACGTCGATCGCGACAATTTGACGCTCTCTGAATCAGGTGTTGGTGAACCACCAGGTCGGCAACAGGCCACGCACCGGTCGTTTCAGAAAGCGGTCATCAATCAGCCAGATTACCCCCCGGTCTTCCGGAGTGCGGATCACCCGGCCAGCCGCCTGGGCCACTTTCTGCAGGCCGGGGATCAGGTAGGTGTAGTTATAGCCTTCGCCAAATCGTTGTTGCAGGCGCTCTTTGAGGATTTCATGCCAGGCATCAAACGGTGGCAGGCCCAGGGTGGCTACAAAGGCGCCAATCAGCTGGTCACCAGGCAGATCGATGCCTTCGCTGAACACGCCGCCGAGTACCGCGAAAGCGATGCTGCCTTCAGGCTTCCGAAAGTCCGCCAGGAACTGCCGACGCTGCTCCGCACTCATCCCCGGTTGCTGTGAACGCTGGGGAATATCAGGTGCCTGTTTTGCCAACGCATCGCTCACCTCTTTGGCGTATTTAAAGCTGCTGAAGAACGCCAGGTAGTGGCCAGGCCGTGTCCGGTACTGTTTGGCGATCAGTTCGGCGACGGGCTGCAGGCTGGCTTCACGATGCACCTGCCGGGTGCTGATGCCGGGTGTGAACTCAACCTTCAGTTGTCCGGCGCTGAAAGGGCTGGGCAGGGACGTGAATCGGGCGTCTTCCGGCAAACCAAGCAAATCCCGGTAATACACGCCGGGGCTGAGGGTTGCGGAGAACAGCAGTACCGAGTGAGCGGCTTTGAAGCGCTCAATGAGGAAATCCGCCGGAATCAGATTCTGGATGGTCAGGCTGGCCCGGCCGCGGCCGCTGCGCTGGAATTCGCACAGGGAATGGTCACCAAAGCTGTCTGCCAGTTTCATGAAGGCCACACTTTCGAACATCACTTCCTGCAGGGCCAGGTCCGGCGGGTTGTCGGCCAGGTAGTCGGTGATCACCGAGACCATGGCCTGCAATGCGCCCAGCAGTTGCGCCGGCAGGGTGGCCAGGAACACCGGTTGCGCCTGTTCACCATGGTCCCGAATCAGCGCCTGCCAGGCCCGGGCAGTGCGGTCCAGCGCTGCTTTCACCGGTTTCGGGGCGGTCTTCTTCAGCTTCAATAACCGCTGTTGTTCCAACTGCACCGAGTACATGCCTCGGGCACGATCCACCAGGTTGTGGGCTTCGTCCACCAGCACGCTGGCCTGCCAGTTGTTCTGACGGATCAGGCCGTGCAACAGGGCCGACTGGTCGAACAGGCGGTTGACATCGCCAATGATCAGATCGCACCAACGGGCCATTTCCTGGGCAAGAAAATAGGGGCAAATATCATGATCTGCGGCGATTTTCGCCAAATTCTCCTGATTTAACGGTTCTTTGCTCTGCACCGCCTCGGCCCGGGCGTCCGGCAGGCGGTCGAAAAACCCTTTCGCCAGCGGGCAGGATTCGCCGTGGCAGGCTTTGTCCGGGTGTTCGCAGGCGTCGTCTTTTGAAACCAGCTCCAGGGTACGCAGCGGCCAGGGTTGTAGCTCATCCTGGGCGTGTCGCAACTTATCCACAGCATCCAGCGCCAGCTGCCGGGCGGTGTTGCGGCAGGTGAGGTAGTACAGCCGGTCCTGCTTTGCCGCGGGCATGGCCATCAGGGCCGGAAACAGGGTGCCCAGGGTTTTACCCAGGCCGGTGGGCGCCTCCAGCAGCAGGGTGCCGGTTTTGACCGAGTTCTTGTACACGGTTTCCGCCAGTTGCCGTTGCCGGGGCCGGAAGTCCGGGAACGGAAAGCGCAGTTTGGCCAGCAGCGCATCACGCAGCTCCCGGTGGTGTTCTTCCTGCTCGGCCCAGGCCTTGTAAAGGCCACACAGGGTTTCCAGTTCCTGCCACAGTTCGCCCGCGGTGGCGGTTTCGGTGAGCACGGTTTCCTTGTCGCGGCCGGTGTCGTAATACACCAGCGCCAGTTCCACGTTTTTGCGGTTTTCCTGTCGGCACAGCAGGGCGCCGTAAGCCCGTAACTGGGCCCGGTGCAGGGCGCGCTGGTGGGGGCGAATGCGGGACACATCGCCCCGGTGGGTTTTGATTTCTTCCAGCCGGTTCTTGTGCGGGTGGTAACCATCGGCCCGACCGGAAAGCTGCATTCCCAGAACCTTACCGGTCAGTGAGTACTCGCTTTTATAGCCGTAACCGCGTTTAGCCTGGATCGCCTGGTGGCCGGCAATGCCCTCTTCGCTGCTGGGCGCCGGGGTGTAGCGGAAGTCCAGGTCGCCGTGGCGGGCGGCGAACTCACACAGGGTGCGAACGGCGACTTTCACCCGCGAGCCTCATCATCCTGCCATCGCACATAGCATACGCTGGCCGGGATGCCTTGCCGGGCGAAGAACTGCAACCAGCGCACCTGGTGGTCCTGCAGGCGGTCGCCGGGGCCTTTTACTTCGATCATTTCATAACGCTGTTCGGGTTGCTCCGCGTCCGGTACAAACCGGATCAAATCCGGAAAGCCGCTGCGGTGTTCCTTGATGTTGTTCAGCAGGCGCCGGAACAGGGCCTCCAGGTGGCCAGAGGGAATGCAGTGCAGGGCCAGCTCTAAAAGAGCTTCATCCAAAACCGGCCAGAACACGAAGGGATTGGCGATGCCCTGCTTGTTCTTATAGGTGTCGAGGATTTCCCTGCGATAGGCGCCGGTGCCCAGCAAACGGAACCTTTGCTCGAACGCCTGCTGGCGACGGGCAACGAAGTCTTCCCGGGTCAGGTCTGCCGGGCCAATATGGAACGGATGAAAGAAGGCGCCGGGCAGGGGCTGGAAGATCACCGGCCAGCACAGCAGACCGAACAGGGCGTTGATCAGGGTGTTTTCCACATAGAACACCGGGGCGTCATCCGTGGCCAGATGCTGCAGCGCTGCCAGCTCCACCGTACCCGTGTCCGGCTTCGGCAATGTGAGGGTGAATTCCTGCAGTGGGGGGTTATCCACAGGCTCGGGCTGGTCGGCCCCTACCTTCGGCGCCAGCCGCTTCAGCAACCGGGCGAGGCCCTGGGCTTCGGCGTCGCTCAGTGCACTGGTTCGCCACTGACAGGCTATGGCCCAGGCTTCCTCAAAACGCTTCATCCGTTCCAGCAAGCGAAGCTGTTTCAGCCGCGCTTCCCGGTGTCCGCTGTTTTCCAGAACCTCAAGTGCCAGTTCCCGTTCGCCCTGTCGCTCCGCCTGCCGGCCCAGTTCCAGCAACAACCGGTCCCGGCGGCTGGTGAGCCAGGGGTTATCCACAGGCCCCGGAACATCGGGCCAGACGTCGACCGCCGGTTCGCCGTTGTCGAGTCGCTCCCGGCATGCATGCATCTGCAGGTAGCAATCCACCTCGGCCCGCTGCTGGAAGGCCCGGGATGCCGGGGTAAATGGCACAGACTCGAACTGCTGAACGCCCAGTTCCACCAGCACAAAGTCGGTCCAGCTCTGGCGCAGATTGCCGAAGAACATCAGGCGGATGCGATCGAACAAGGCCATGTCCTGCAACCGGACCACAGTCGAAGCCTCACCGCCACCAGGCAGCCAAGCCCCCAAGGCTCTTGGTGCATTGAACGGTTCCGCCATCAGCTCCCGCATCCGGGCCTTGCCCAGAGTTTTCGGGTGACCCTGCTGTTGCAACCAATCGGCGAACACCGGCCGTAATTCAGCCAGGGTAAACAGCCGGAACAGGTCGTCCACGCTTAGCTCCGGCGCAGGATCCAGCCAGCCCGCCTGCACCAGTATCCTGAGTGCTTCCGATTCCGGCACCGGCAGTTCGGGATAACGCAGCTTGTCGGCCCGGAACAGCTCTCCGGTACGCATTACCATGCGGGTCAGCAGCGCCCGGGGCCCGGTGGCCAGGCCGCTGAAGGCCGCCAGCCGGTTTCGCTCCTGTTCCGTTAACAGGTCCGCGTGGTGGTTCGCTACCCAGGCCACCAGAATATCCATGTTCTCCAGATAATAGAGCGGATCATCCAGGCTGGCGGGAACCGGTCGGTGCTTGGTCATAGGAATGCAAACGTTGGATTGGCAGAGAGGCACAAACTTTACGCCGGAAGGCGGGCAGGCTCAAACCTGTTCCATGCACAAAAATTAATCATCACGAGCCTTGCCAATTTATTTAATGATAACTATTATCATTTGTATCACGACAAGGAGGACGCCATGAAATTTCTCTGCCCACGCCACCGCCGGATGTTTGCCAGTCTTTCCCTGAACGAGAAAAATGATCTATGGCTGCTCTGGATGGAATATGCCATTACCTTCAGCGAAAACCAGGATTCCGACAAGCTGGTGGCCGCCACCGGCAGTGCTTTCGATCTGGCGTGCCTGGCCCGCAAACATCACCCGGACTGCATGCAGGTAGAGCTGACCCTGGCGGCGATACTGGTATGCCGGGCGCTGCGCGACCGTGGCGACATCAGCGCCGCCGAGCATGTGCTTTTCCGGGCTCTGGACAGCCTGCAATCCAGCGAGCCCTGCCCGGGTATAACCGGTCGATGCAGCACCGATGAGTGTCTGGAGGTATTGCTGGATCATCGTCGCCATTCGGCATTCTTTGCCGAGTACCTGAACTGGCCCTCGTTCCCGTTCACAACGCCGACAACACGTCCGGCGATGGCCATGCACTGACAGGTTTACGGAGGAGCTATGGGTATGCCCTTCACACGCCCGAACCCGGTTCAGGCGCACAAGATTGAAGATCTGAGCTGGCTGGAGAGCCGGCATCATGATCGGGTTTGCATCAGCATTGATGCCAAAAGTCTGGCCAGGCTGATGCAAAACAGGCAGTTGCACGCCGAGGATTTTTCTTGTCTGGATGCGTCCTCCCAGAGTCTGGTTCGTCATCTGCTTCTGGCTTGTCTGCGGCATTCCTGACCCGGCCGACATCCGGATTCGCAACCTCTGTCTTTTGAACAATCACGACTGCCCGTGTCGCTCCGCCAGGTTACGATGGAGTACGCCTGACGGTCCGTATTCTCGGCCAACTGCGGTAAGCTGTGGCCCGAGGATTGAATTGTTCATCAGACAAGGAAAACCATGGCCGACTCCACAGCCATTGAACCCGGCTTTCACGCCATCCATGCCAACCATCTGGAAGACCTGCGCCGCGCCGTGGTCTATATCTGCCGGCAGAACCCCATGCCGCCGCTGCAGAGCGAGACCTTTCTGGTGCAGAGTAACGGCATTGCCCAGTGGCTGAAGCTGGCGCTGGCGGAGAAGCGCACCGAGGATGGCGTGGAAGGCGGCCTGGGCATTGCCGCCGGCATGGATTTCCTGTTTCCTGCCCGGTTCATCTGGCAGGCCTATCGGGCGGTGTTGCCCGACGGCGAAGTACCGGAGCAGTCCCCCTTCGACAAGCGCCGCCTGGTCTGGCGGCTGTACCGATTGCTGCCGGAGCTGGTGGGGCAGGATGAGGCGTTTACGCCACTGGCCCGATTCCTGGACGGCCGCGATACCGACCTGCGCAACTTTCAGCTGGCCGAGAAAGTGGCCGACCTGTTCGACCAGTACCAGGTGTTCCGGGCCGACTGGCTGGCGGCCTGGGAGCAGGGCAAGGATGTGGTAATCACCGCTCGGGGCGAGGAGAAAGCCCTGGATGCGGAAGCCTGCTGGCAGCCGCTGCTCTGGCGCAAGCTGGTAGCAGATACAGGCAGCGAGGCCCACACCAGCCGCTCGCAGATTCACACCCGCTTTATGGAACAGGGCCAGCGCATCAGCGAACCGGCTAACCCAGCCCGCCTGCCCAGACGCATCGTGGTGTTCGGGGTCTCGTCTTTACCCCGGCAGGCGCTGGAAGCCCTGTATGTCCTGAGCCGGTTCAGCCAGGTGGTACTGTGTGTTCACAACCCCTGCCAGTTCTACTGGGCCGACATCATCAGCGACCGGGAACTGTTAAAAGCCGAACGCAAGCGGGGCGCAGCACACCCGGTGTTGTCGCAAATTGACGACCCGGACCAGTTGCACCAGCACGCCAACCCGTTGCTGGCGGCCTGGGGAAAACAGGGCCGGGACTACATTCGCCTGCTGGATGAGTTCGACAACCCGGACGACTACCGCGCCAGTTTCCAGACGCCGGGCCAGAAGATCGACATCTTCACCGACCATGGCGATGTGGATACCCCCTGCCTGCTGCACCAGTTGCAGAACGATATCCACAACCTGACGCCGCTGCAGGAAATCCGCCAGCAGCAGCGCACGGTGGATCTGACCCGCGACCATTCCGTGGTGTTCCACGACGCCCACGGCCCCCAGCGGGAAGTGGAGATTCTGCACGACCAGCTGCTGGCTGCGTTCAATGCCGATCCGACACTGCGGCCCCGGGATGTAATTGTGATGGTGCCTGACATCAACGTGTACGCGCCTCATATTCAGGCGGTGTTCGGTCGTTACTCCCCGGGCCGCAAGCGCCACATTCCGTTCACCATTTCCGACCAGGGACAGCGCCACCACGAACCCGTGCTAATTGCCCTGGAAACCCTGATGTCATTGCCCCGAAGCCGCTTCGGTGTGAGCGAAATCATCAGCTTGCTGGAAGTAGCCGGCATCCGCGACCGCTTTGACATCAGCGAAGACGACATCCCTCTGGCCCGGCGCTGGGTGGAAGGCGCCAATATTCGCTGGGGCCTGCATGGCAAGCACCGGGAAAGCCTGGACCTGCCGGCAGAGCTGGAACGCAACACCTGGCAAGCAGGGCTGCGCGCCATGTTGCTGGGTTATGGCATGGGCGATGACCAGCCCTGGGGCGGGGTAGAGCCCTATGGTGAAATCGGCGGCCTGCAAGCCAGCCTGGCCGGTCGCCTGGGCGAATTCGTGCACCAGCTGGAAGCCCTGTGGCAGGCACTGCAGGCCACCCGCACGCCCGGGGAATGGGAAGCCCTGTTCTCCGCCATGCTGGAGCAGTTTTTCCACAAGGTGGAAGGCCAGGACCTGCTGTTGCTGAACCGCTTCCGCCGTCAGTTGGAGCAGTGGCTGGACGATGCCCTGGCCGCCGGACTGGAACAGCAACCGCTGCCCCTGAATATCGTCAAGGATGTGCTACTGCAGGGCCTGGATGAGGGCGGCCTGAACCAGCGTTTCCT
>NZ_DIHV01000068.1:10991-12032 GCF_002420325.1 Marinobacter sp. UBA5687 | reverse complement strand
GCTGGGCATGAACGACGGCGACTACCCTCGCTCCCGGCCGCCGGTGGATTTCGACCTGATGGCCCAGGATTATCGGCCGGGGGACCGCTCCCGCCGGGAAGACGACCGCTACCTGTTTCTGGAAGCCTTGTTGTCCGCCCGGGAACAGCTGTACATCAGCTGGGTGGGGCGCAGTATCAGGGACGACTCCGAACGGCCACCCTCGGTGCTCATCGGCCAGTTACAGGACCACCTGAACAGTCTGTGGACCGTGGCGGGGCAACCGGATGGTTCTGTTACCAAGGCTCTGACCACCCAGCATCCGCTGCAGCCTTTCAGCCGGGACTATTTCCCCAGAACCAACGGCGTGGGCGAGGGTGAAGAGACCCAACCCAAACCCCTGGCCGACGTGCTGCAGGCCCGGGGACTGTTCACCTATGAACGGGAATGGCGCAGCGCTCATGCCGTGGATAACCCGGAGCAGAGCCGGGAAGCGCTGCCGTACCAGACGCCCGAAGAGCCCATCAGCCTGAACGAGCTGGCGAATTTCCTGAAAAAGCCCATCGACACCTTCTACCAGCGCCGGCTGCAGGTGCGCTTTGAAGCGGTGGAAGAAGACGACACCGATAACGAAAACTTCGACCTGAACGGCCTGGACCGCTGGCGCCTGGACAACGAGCTGATCCAGGAGGGTGTCGTCAAAGCCGCCAGCGAAGAGGAATTGCACGAACGCCTGGAAGCCACTCTGGACCGCATGGCCCGGCGGGGCGACCTGGGTATGGGGGTGACCGAACATCGCCTGCGCACCGAGCTGGCCGGCCGCCTGCCAGACCTGTTTCAACGCTATCGCGGCGCGCTGACCGAGTGGCCGGAAGCAGTGGCCGAGCCCTTACCGTTCGAGTGTCGGTACTCGGATAGCACAGGCGCCGTGGAGGTGGTCGATTTAATCGACAATCTGCGCTGCAACCCTTCAGGACAACTGTGCCGACTGGTGATCGCCAACGCCGGTCTGCTGACCGGCTCCGGTTACTCGAAAAAAGTCCGCTACGCCAACCTGCTGCG
>NZ_DIHV01000068.1:0-10609 GCF_002420325.1 Marinobacter sp. UBA5687 | reverse complement strand
AAGGAAGAAGGCCGTAAATTCCACTTCCCGGTCATGGCCCCGGAGCAGGCACAAAAGCACTTCGAAGCCATTCTGGGCCGCTGGATGGAAGCCACCACCCGGACCCTGCCCATTCACTGCGAAGCCGGCTTTGCCTGGATCACCAGTTTCTATGGCGGCAAGAAATTTATCGGCGACCACGAACGGGCCATCAGTGAAGCAGAACAGGCCTATTCCACCGCCCTGGACCGGGACACCGGCTACCTGCTGGGTGCCTTCGAAAGTCCCGAGGCACTGATGGCGAGCGGCGAGTTTGAAGCCCTGCTGCATCAGCTTTATGTGCCTCTGTGGGAAGCCGAACAGGGCAAGTCGGCGGCGGAGCAAATCGGGAGCATGGAATGACGGAACAGAGAACCAACCGAAACCCGAATCTGGACCCACTGGCCCTGCCCCTGAACGGCAGCGCGCTGATCGAGGCCAGCGCAGGCACCGGCAAAACCTTCACCATCGCCATCCTGTATGTGCGCCTGGTGCTGGGCCATGGCCAGGCAGAAGACAGCCCACTGCAGAACCTGTTGCCGCCTAACCTGCTGGTGGTCACCTTTACCGACGCCGCCACCAAGGAGCTGCGGGACCGCATCCGCACCCGGCTGACCCAGGCCGCCGAGGTGTTTTCCGACGCCGCTGACCACCTCGAACCCACCCCGGAAACCGCACTTATCCACAAGCTGCGGGATGACAGTTACCCGGACCCGGCCAGGTGGCCTGACTGCCGCAAGAAACTGCTGCTGGCCGCCGAATGGATGGACGAAGCGGCGGTATCCACCATTCACGGTTTCTGCAACCGCATGCTCAGCGAACACGCCTTCGACAGCGGCAGCCTGTTCAAGCTCACCCTGGAAACGGACCAGAGCGAACTGCTGGACGAGGTGGCAAGGGATTACTGGCGCACCTTCGTTTACCCCTTACCACCGGCCCTTATGGACGAAGCCCTGAGCCACTGGAAAACCCCCACCGAGCTGCGCAAGGCGGTACGTAACCTGATCGACGACCCGGATGCTCTGGGTACACCGCCCCAGAGCGTACACGAAGCCATTGACCAGGTGGTCAGCGAACGGCTCGCGCGGGCCGGTGAACTGAAAGCCCACCCCTGGGCCCAGTGGCAACAGGAAGTCACTGACCTGCTGAACGATCTGAACAAAGGCAAGCGCCTGCACGGCGGCAGCAAGAACGCCATGCTCAAGGTGTGGGAATTTCTGGTCGCCTGGGCCGAATCCGACGAGCTGTTGCCGGAGAAGCTGGACAGCGCTGCCGGTTACAAGAACCAGACCCCCGAGGGTCTGGACAACATCCTGAAAGGCGACGACCAGGCACCCCATCACCCGGCGTTTGACGCCATCGACGCCTTGCTGGCATTCGGCCAGAACCCACCCAGTGCCAAGTCCGACATCCTGCGCCACGCCAGCCACTGGATTGCAGGGCGGCTGGAAGCGGAAAAGCAGCAGCGCTCGGAAATGGGCTTTGATGACCTGCTCACCCGCCTGGATGACGCGCTGCATGGCCCCCGCGGGGACCAACTGGCCGCCACCATCCGCCGCCAGTTTCCTGTAGCGCTGATTGACGAGTTTCAGGACACCGACCCGGTGCAGTACCGCATCTTCAACCGGATCTATAACGTCGCAGCCAACCAACCGGACACCTGCCTGCTGATGATCGGCGATCCGAAACAGGCCATCTACGGTTTCCGGGGCGCCGATATCCACACTTACCTGCAAGCCCGCCTGGGCGTGCAGGCACGCACTTACACCCTGGGCAAGAACTTCCGCTCCGCCGAAACCATGGTGAGCGCCGTCAACCGGGTGTTTGAGCACAGCGACCAGTTCAGCGCCAGGGGCGCCTTCCTGTTCGGCAAGGGCGACAGCACGCCGCTGCCGTTCCAGGGCGTCGATGCCAACGGCACCAGGCGGCTGTGGTCGGTGCAGGGTGAAGTCCAGCCCAGCCTGGTGTTCTGGACCCACGAATCCGGTGAAACCGACAAAGAGGGTAACCCCAAGGGCCTCGCCAAGGGCACTGCCACGGCTGAAATGGCCGAAACCTGCGCCAGTGAAATCGCCCGATTGTTGACCCTGGGGCAGGGAAGGCAGGCCGGCTTTGGCTTGCCAGACAGCCCGAACGACCTCGAACCCGTTGAACCCAGAGACATTGCCGTACTGGTGAATAACCGCAACGAGGCCGCTGCGGTGCGGGACGCCCTCGGCCGGCGGCGCATCAAAAGTGTGTACCTGTCGGACCGGGATTCAGTATTGACCTCACGGGAGGCGAACGAGGTACTGTGCTGGCTACGCGCCTTTGCCGAACCCCGGCAGTTGGCCTTCATCCGGGCTGCGCTGGCCACACCGACCCTGGGCCAGAGCTGGCAGGCACTGGATCGGCTGCTCACCGACGAGCTGATACTGGAACGGGAAATCGAGCGCTTCCAGCGCTACCAGCAACAGTGGCAGAGCCAGGGCGTACTGCCCATGCTGCGTAGTTTTCTGATGGACTTCGAGGTTCCCGGCCGCCTGCTGCAACGCCCTGACGGTGAGCGAAGACTGACTGACATCCTGCACATCGCCGAACTGCTGCAGCAGGACAGCCTGCAACTGGACGGCGAACATGCCCTGGTGCACCACTTCACCCAGATCCTGCGGGCGGCAGACGAAGAAGACGAACACCGCACCCTGCGCCTGGAAAGCGATGCAGGTCTGGTAAAGGTAATCACCGTGCACAAATCCAAGGGCCTGGAATACCCGCTGGTATTCCTGCCCTTCGGCACCGCCTTCCGGGCAGAGAACCCGAAGCAGGCGTATGTTCGCTACCACGACGACACCGGCAAGCTGGTGACCGTGTTCGATCCGACTCCGGAAGACATTGAAAGGGCCGACCAGGAACGCCTGGGCGAGGACATCCGTAAACTCTATGTGGCCCTGACGCGGGCCCGGTTTGCCACCTGGGTGGGCGCGGCGGCTGTGGATAACTGGTATCAGAGCGGCCTGGGCTATGCGATTGCCGGAACACCGGAGCAGTCCATCAGCCAGGCTCTGGCCTCACTGGCCCAGGGCCGCCCGGAAATCCGGATTTCCCCGCTGCCGGAAGCCGGAAACACAATATTCACCGAAATGGCCCCGGACGCCCTGGGCCCGGCGCTGATCTCCACGCGGGAAGCGAAGGAAGACTGGTGGATCGCCAGCTACTCCACCATCGAATACACCGGCATGACCGGCACCGGTATTACCTTCACCGGCGAGGTGGAAGACGCCCAGACCCAGAACCTGCTGGAAGAAAGCGCCCAGAATGACACCGGGGAGGCCCCCGCCGTACCCGCCGTACGCAACCACCATCATTTCCCCAAAGGCGCGGGACCCGGCACCTTCCTGCACGAATTGCTGGAATGGTGCACCGCCCAGGGCTTCCAACGGGTTGTGAATAACCCGGAGCTGTTGCACGAGCAGCTGGCCCGCCGCTGCTCCACCCGGGGCTGGGGCGACTGGATCGAGCCCCTGCAACAGTGGCTGTTGGGGCTGATCCGCAAACCACTGCGACTAGATCGCAATGGCCAGGATGCCGCCAGCCTGGCGCAGTTGGCCAATCTGCGCCCGGAGCTGGAGTTCTGGTTTGAAAGCCGTAACGTCAGCATCCATAAACTGGACAAACTGGTCACCCGTTACACCCTGAACGGCGCGGACCGGCCCCGGGCCGAGGCCAACCGCTTCAATGGCATGCTCAAGGGCTTTATCGACCTGGTGTTTGAACACAAGGGGCAGTATTACGTGCTGGACTACAAATCCAATGCTCTGGGCGAGGACGACGACGCCTACACCGACCAGGCCATGGGCCAGGCGATTCTGGACAAACGCTACGACCTGCAATACATCCTCTACCTGCTGGCCCTGCACCGGTTGCTGAAGGCCCGTTTACCGGGATACGACTACGACCAGCACATTGGCGGCGCGGTGTACCTGTTCCTGCGAGGGGTGAACTCCGCCAGCGGCGGCGCCTTTACCGACAAGCCCCCCAGGGTGCTGATCGAACAACTGGACGCCCTGTTCGATGGCGAGCCGGTGTCCGGGGAGGTGGCTGCATGAGCCGTACCCGCCATACCGAAAACCAGTTTGCCCTGGACCTGGGTGACGACACGCCAGTGAACCGGGCGGCCACAGAATCACCGGAGGCTATGGATAACTCCCAGCTGCTGGCCCATCCTGACGACACCGAGGCGCTGTTAGGGCAATGGCAACAGGCCGGCTGGATTCGCCCGCTGGATACCGGCTTTGCCCGGCTGATCAGGGAACTCAGCGAAGAGCAGGGCGAACGCCCGCAACCACTGGTGCTGCTGTTGGCGGCACTGACCTCGCACCAGGTGGGCCGGGGGCACGTATGCATCGATCTGGCCACGCTACTCGACGATGCCGGCCAGACCCTGGCGCTGCCGCCGGAAGAACCGGCCAATACCGGCCTGTCTGAGAGCGAGGTGGCCAACCTGCAAGGGCGTTATCCACAGGAACTGCTGTCACGGGTACAGCTAACCGATTGCCTCGCAGCCCTGCAGGGTTCTCTGGCCGTGAGCGATGGCTCCGTGCCGGCACCGCTGGTACTGAACGGCACCCGACTGTACCTGCGCCGGTTCTGGCGTTACGAACAACGCATTGCCGAAGGCATTCAGCAACGACTGGCCTTGCCATCGCCGCTGGCCGACCCGCAATCGGCGGCCTCGCAAACCTTATCCACAGCGCTCAGCAAACTGTTCCGGTCCACAGAGCCGGTGGATTATCAGAAACTGGCCTGCGCCCTGGCCGCCCGTAACCGCTTTGCCGTGATCACCGGTGGCCCGGGTACCGGCAAGACCACCACCGTGGTGAATCTTCTGGCAGCCCTGCAGGCCGTGGCCGGGGAAAGCCCGGAGCGGGCAGGGCGCAAGTACCGTATCCGCCTGGCCGCACCCACCGGCAAGGCCGCCGCCCGGCTGAACGAATCCATTGGCGGTGCGGTCAGCAAGCTGCCACTGGCCGACCTGCCCGGCTCCGTGCAACTGGAGGACATTCCCACCAAGGTCACCACCCTGCACCGGCTACTCGGTAGCCGGCCAGACACCCGCCAGTTCCGACATCACCGAGACAATCCGTTGCTGGTGGATATCCTGGTCATCGATGAGGCCTCCATGGTGGATGTCGACCTGATGGCCTCGGTATTCGATGCCCTGCCCGCCAGCGCTCAGCTGATCCTGCTGGGCGACAAGGACCAGCTGGCCTCAGTGGACGCCGGTGCGGTGCTGGGGGAACTTTGCCAACGGGCCCTGGACGCCCACTACACGCCGGATACTGCCCGTTGGCTGGCTGCCATCACCGGCGCGCAGGTGCCGGATAGCCTTGTGGATAACTCCGGCCAGCCACTCGACCAGGCGGTGGCGATGTTGCGCAAGAGCTACCGCTTCGGACAGGACAGTGGTATCCGTCAACTGGCAGAAGCCGTAAACACCAGCGAGCTCACCAGCCAGGTACTGGGTCATATCCGGGACGCCGGGTTTGATGATGTAATCTGGCTGAACGGCCAAACACCAAAACCCGATCCGGATCAGACACTTGAGCTGATCTGCCACCACGCCATCACCGGCTCACCGGAGGCTTTCCGAAACGCCGGCCAGGGCCGGGTGGTGAATGGCCAGGCGCTGCC
The DNA here is from genome assembly GCF_002420325.1 of Marinobacter sp. UBA5687. Lineage (NCBI taxonomy): Bacteria > Pseudomonadati > Pseudomonadota > Gammaproteobacteria > Pseudomonadales > Marinobacteraceae > Marinobacter > Marinobacter sp. UBA5687. The sequence goes on along the minus strand of NZ_DIHV01000068.1, from coordinate 4,921 downwards.
AACACCGGTAGGCTATAGCCATTATCTGGAAGTTATCCACAGCTGTGATTTGACCGCCGACAGTCCCCGGGAAGCCTGGGATGCCCACGCCGCTGAGGTGTTGGAAGCCTTCAACGATTTCCAGGTGCTGTGTGCGTTACGCAAAGGCCCCTGGGGCGTGGAGGGCTTGAACCAGCGTATCGCCCAGAAGCTGCTGGCTGAAAAACTGATCGACAAAACCGACGGCTGGTACGCCGGCCGGCCGGTGCTGGTCACCGGCAACGACTACAACCTCGGCCTGATGAACGGGGATATCGGCCTCACCTTCAGTGTACCCTGGGATAAGACCGAAACCGGCGGGCCAAAAGCGACCCTTCGGGTAGCCTTCCCGAGCAGTGACAGCACCGGCGGCATTCGCTGGATTTCCCCCAGCCGTTTGCAGCAGCTGGAAACGGTATACGCCATGACGGTGCATAAGTCCCAGGGTTCCGAATTCAACCACACCTGTCTGGTGCTGCCGGATCGCCTCAGCCCGGTACTGACCAAGGAACTGGTGTACACGGGCATCACCCGGGCCAGGAACTGGTTCAGCCTGATTACCGGCGATGCACAGGTGTTCAAAGACAGCGTAAGCCAACAGGTGGTGCGGGCTTCAGGACTGGCGCTTCGGCTCGGAGAGCAATAATGGCCACGGGCATCAGTTATCCTCAGTCCGATGTTGCTGTTCCCAAAGACGGGCGTAATGACCATCGCGGGCCAGCAACTCGTGATGGCTGCCACTTTCGACAATCCGGCCCCCGTCCATCACCAGAATGCTATTGGCATCGCGAACTGTGGATAACCTGTGGGCAATCACCAGGGTAGTACGCTGGTGGCTGACCTCTTTCAGGGCACCGAGGATGGCCTGTTCGGACAAGGAGTCCAGGGAGGAGGTTGCCTCGTCCAGGATCAGTATTGGCGGGTTCTTCAGGATAACCCGGGCAATGGCCACCCGCTGTTTTTCGCCGCCAGACAACTTGAGGCCGCGCTCGCCGACTTTCGTTTCGTAGCCTTCTGGAAGACTGTGGATAAAGTTTTCCAGATGGGCCATTTTCGCCGCCCGGTACACCTCTTCCTCGGTGGCCTCAGGCCGGCCATAGGCCAGGTTTCGGTAAAGGGTGTCGTTGAACAGCACGGTATCCTGCGGCACCACACCGATGGCCGAACGCAGGCTGTCTTGGGTGACCGATCGGATATCCTGGCCATCAATCCGGATTGCGCCCTTATCGACTTCGTAGAAGCGGAACAGCAACCGGGCGAGGGTAGATTTGCCCGCGCCGCTGGCGCCCACCACCGCCACGGTGTGGCCGGCGGGAATGGTAAAGTTCACATCCTGCAGAATGGGACGGTCGGGCCGGTAGGCGAAGTGGATGTGTTCAAAGCGCACTTCACCGTTATCCACAGCCAACGGCCTGGCATCCGGCGCATCCTGGATTGCCGGCTCATCACCCAACAGCTTGAACAGCCGCTCCACATTCACCAGCGCCTGGCGGATTTCCCGGTAGACAAAGCCCAGAGCATTCAGGGGAATGAACAGCTGGATCAGGTAGGCGTTGATCATGGTGAAATCACCCAGGGTGATTTCACCGCTGGCCACTTCGCCCACCGCCATGGCCATAATGACGATCAGCGCCACGCCGATGATCAATGCCTGGCCAGCGTTCAGGGTGGCCAGCGACAGGCGGTTCTTCAACCGAGCCTTTTCCCACTCATCCAGGTCCTGATCGTAAAGCTCGGCTTCATAACGTTCGTTGTTGAAGTATTTGACGGTTTCGTAGTTGAGCAGGCTGTCGATGGCCCGCGAGTTGGACTGGTTGTCCCGGGCATTGGCTTCCCGCACGAACCTGGTTCGCCACTCGGTGATCCTGATAGAGAACACCACATACACAACCACCGCCACCAGAATGGCGACGACATACCCGACGTTGAACACCACCAGCAGGATGCCCGCCACCAGCAGGATTTCCAGGATGGTAGGCACAATGTTGAACAGGGTGAAGCGCAGCAGAAAGCTGATACCGTTGGTGCCGCGTTCAATATCCCGGGCCAGGCCACCGGTTTTACGGTCCAGATGAAATCCCAGTTCCCTCTGGTGCAGGTGTTCAAACACCCGCAGAGAGACCCGCCGCATAGCCCGCTCCGCGACCCGCGCAAACACGGCATCCCGCAATTCGCTGAACAGGGTGGCACCAAAACGCAGGCTACCGTAGGCCACCACCAGCACAACCGGGATCCACAGCAGCATGTCGGCACCGCGGTTCTGGTCCAGGTAGTCGACAATGTATTTCAGTGCCACCGGGGTGGCGACGGTGGCCAGCTTTGCCAAGACCAGCATCGCCATAGCCAACACGACCCGCCCCCTGAATTCCAGAAGATACGGCCACAGCCCGGAAATAATCGACCAGTCGGGCTTATGATCGGCGGGGTAGTCGTTGTCGGCGTAGGCTCTCAATGCAATATCCTTGAACTTTTGGAGATGTCGAGCGCCCGAGATGGGGAGCCTTTCCGGGACACGCTGTAAATACATCCCTGTACGCTCGACAAAAGCCATCCCTGGCTTTTGACGGTCCCGGAAAGGCTCCCCATCCCGTGCACTCTTGCTAACAGCTATGATACGTCTTCATCTGAGGACAAATCGTAAAAGAAACGGCTTAATTAAACTTTGATCGATCAGGAGAGTGACCATCAGCCCCAATCATCGTAAAGCTCTAAGACTTGTCATCGAGTTTATCAGTCCCTATCGACGCGCGGTTGTAGGGGCACTGGTGGCACTGGTTATTACCGCCGGCATCACCCTTGGTCTGGGCCAGGGCCTGCGCATTCTGGTAGATCAGGGCCTGGCCACTCAGTCTCCGGAAAACCTCGCCAAAGCTATCGGCCTGTTTTTCGTGCTGGTACTCGGCCTGGCCTTTGGTTCGTTTGCCCGATTCTACCTGGTGTCCTGGATTGGCGAACGGGTGGTGGCAGATATTCGCAAACGGGTATTCAATCACTTGATCGATCTCACGCCCAGCTTCTTTGAACAGAACCGGGCCCTGGAGATTCAGTCCCGGTTTACGGCTGACACCACCGTACTGCAATCGGTGATTGGCTCCACCGTCTCCATCGCCCTGCGCAACACGCTGATGCTTATCGGCGGGCTGATTCTTCTGTTTGTCACCAACGCCAAGCTGGCCAGCATCATCCTGCTGGGATTTCCGCTGGTGATTGCGCCGATCCTGTTTTACGGCCGCCGGGTGCGGGCGCTGTCCCGACTGAGTCAGGACCGGGTGGCGGATGTTGGCAGTTATGTCGGGGAGAATCTCAGCCAGATCAAAACCGTACAGGCCTTCAATCATCAGCCTCACGACCGCCGCTATTTCGCCGAGGTTTCTGAAAAAGCCTTCGATATTGCCCGGCAACGGATTCGGCAGCGCGCCTGGCTGACCACATTGGCGATTTCCCTGGTGATGGGCGCCGTCGGTATTGTCATCTGGATTGGCGGGCTGGATGTGATTCATGGCCGAATCTCACCGGGTGAGCTGGCAGCCTTTGTGTTCTACAGCCTGCTGGTGGGGGTCGCGGCTGGAGCCATCAGTGAGGTGATTGGCGAATTGCAGCGCGCCGCCGGTTCCGCAGCTCGCCTGTTTGAGCTGCTGCAGACCGAGCCGGAGCGGCGTCCCGAGACAGGAACGGACCGGCTTCCGGGCACAGTGACCGGTGCAATTACTCTGGATAACCTGAGCTTCAGCTACAGCGGGCGCACGGAACGGCCAGCGCTTGCCAGGGTCTCTCTGGAAATCCAGCCGGGTGAAACCCTTGCCCTGGTCGGACCGTCCGGTGCCGGTAAATCCACGTTGTTTGATCTGCTACTGGGTTTCTATCCGCTACAGGACGGTTCTATCCGGTTGGAGGGCATAGACACCGCCAAGGTTCCACTGGCTGACCTGCGACGGTGTTTCGCTCTGGTGCCGCAGAATCCCGCCCTGTTTCATGGCACTGTCGCCGATAATCTGCGCTACGCCCGGCCCGAGGCCAATCAGGCTGAGATCGAGCAGGCCGCCCGTATTGCCCACGCCCACGAATTTATTCAGGCCCTGCCACAGGGTTACGACACGCCCCTGGGTGATGCCGGCCAGGGCCTTTCCGGTGGCCAGAAACAACGACTGGCGATTGCCCGTGCGCTGTTGGCCGACGCTCCGATTCTGCTGCTTGATGAAGCCACCAGCGCCCTGGATGCGGAAAGCGAGCACCTGATTCAGCGGGCCATGCCGGCGCTCACGGAGGGCCGGACTACCCTGGTGATTGCTCACCGGCTGGCAACGGTGCGGGATGCCGACAGGATCGCGGTATTTGACGAAGGCCGACTGCTGGCAGTGGGCAGTCACGACCAGTTGATCCGCGATAACCCGCTGTACCGGCGCCTGGCCAGCCTGCAATTCCGGGACACGGGGAGCCAGACAGAACACTGAGTGCCCCGTTGGTCGGTTTGTGTGTTGGGTGCGTACTCCCTACACTGGTACTAGAAATTCCTAATCCTGACACAGGGAGACACGCAAAGTGAGCAACAAAGAATTGCAGGCACTCAAAGAGCGATACGTCGCCGCGGGCGCAGCAAGCCCCAATGATCAATTTGCAGATCACGCCCTGAACGCAGAGGTCTGGGACGCAGATGGCAAACGCATGATCGATTTCGCCGGCGGTATCGGCGTATTGAACATCGGCCATCGACATCCCAAGGTGGTTGAGGCCGTCAAGGCGCAGCTCGACAAACTGATGCACACCTGCCAGACGGTGATGCCCTACGAGGGCTACGTGAAGCTGGCCCAGAAACTGAGCGAAGTGGTGCCGGTAAAAGGCCACGGCAAGGTCATGCTGGCCAACTCCGGCGCCGAGGCATTGGAAAACGCGGTCAAGATTGCCC
>NZ_DIHV01000022.1:0-3247 GCF_002420325.1 Marinobacter sp. UBA5687 | reverse complement strand
CTGGTTTCCGGATCTTCGTTTGCCCTGGCACCACCTCCGAGAGGGGAGAAACCCCGGTGCACACCGCCCAGAACCTGCCAGCTTTGGGTCAGGTCGTAGGTAAAGGAAGCGCCGGGCAGGAGTTCAGCGCTGTCATTGGCGCGGGTGCTGTCGATGGTTGTGCGGCCGGGATCCGCGTATTGGGTGCGACTGGTCTGCACATCTTCGTAGCGCAGGGCCAGATTAATGCTGAGCTTGTCCGTCGCCTGCCATTTGTCGAGTGCCCAGAAGCTCAGGGCTTCGCCGGTCTCGAAGCGGTTGTTGCTGCCCGTTGGGGCCACGCTGTTCTGGAACACCAGGGAGCCATTGACCTGGTCGTACACATCCACCGGCTGGAAGCGATCCATTTCATCTTCGTGGGCGCGGGCGCCGAAGTCGAATTCGTGGTTGCCAATGTTTACATCGAAGTTTGTCTGCACGCCCTGGGAGACGTACTCTCTGGCGTTGTTCTTGTAATTCAGGCCGCTGGTGTCAACGGTACCGTCGAGAATACCCTGGGCATTGGCGTCACCGGCGTTTGCCTGGTCGATGATGTTTCCGGCGCCACTGAGCTTGTACCAATTGCGTTTGAAGTCGTTGCGATAGAGGGTTGTGGTGCTGCTTACATTGTCGCTCCACTCGAACTGATGAGTCAGGCTGACACCGGAGTGAGTATTATCCATCTGGTCGGGACTGGAAAGCCCGTAGCGCCGGTTGGGGTCCTGGTTGAAGTCCGCATCCGTCAGTCCGACATAGGTCGAGTTGGAGGTTTCCTCGGAATACTGCAGCTTGGCGGTCACGCTCTGGCGATCACCCTGCCAGCGTAGCTTGCCGACATAATCACTGATGTCGAAGCCACTGTTGCGGTTACTTCGGTCAATGTCCTTGAAGCCTTGCGCTGAGCGCTGGACCGTTTCAAACAGGTAACCCCAGTCACCGTTCGTGTCGCCATAGGTTGCATGAACGTCGGTGGAGCCGCGCTCGTTGGTGACGGCTTCGACGTAGCCCTTCTGCTCGTCGGGAATGGGTGTGGAAATCAGGTTGATCACGCCGCCGGTGGTTTGCGGACCATAGCGCAGCAGCGGGGCACCCTTGAGTACTTCCAGCGAGGACATGCGCTTGAACGTCGGGAAATAATAGGCGGCCGGATTGGAGTAGGGCGCCGGGGCGATCAGAACGCCATCTTCCATCAGTGTGACGTTGCTGCTGCGCTCGGCGGTGGCACCGCGAATGCCAATGTTAGGGCGCAGGCCCTGACCTTCCTCTTCCCGTACATACACGCCCGGGACGGTTTTCAATACCTGGTTGATGTCGGCCTCAACCTCGGTTTTCAACTGCTGATCGCCAACTACATAGCCTGACCCCGGCAGAGTTTGGGCTGCAGACGCATCGCCAATGATTTCCAGGGCTTCAAGGGTCTGGGGCTGGTCATCGCCAGCGGCAGAGCCCATGGCTGGGGCCAGGCTGATCGCCACAGCCAGTGATAGTTGGGAAGGTCTAAACATACGGTTGTTCTCCGTTATCATTGAATTTGCCGGATGCAGGTGATAATGATTAGCATTACATTTCGAAACTTTATGGTTTTGTAGCTATTAAGTCAATAGCCAATTCTTATGGGTCGAAACGTGTCAACAGGCTGAAAACCGTCAACTCCCGCTTTTCCTTTATCGACCGAGAGGATTGTTCAGATAGCTTGCGGGTATGCCGATGCTAATGACGTCAACACCCTGCGCCATGGCCCGGTGTTCAAGCCGGACGCCGAGTGAAACCGCTTGAGGCAGAGTAGGGTCTGGCCAGCGCGCCGGCCTTCTCAGCCCTGGAGAATGCTGTGAGTGCCTAGGGTGTGCGGGTAATTCTATAAACTAGAGGTTGCCGGGGAGGGTCACTAGATTTACTCTAGGCTGTGTATAGGGTGCGAGTCAGGCTCAATCTGACCGATATCAAGGTTGCCACGGACATAGGCGCCCTAAACTGAATTATCGACTCATGAATGAAACATTGACTCCACTCACCCCTTATACGGCCACAGAAGGTACCACTAGGATGAAAACGATGCTAACGCCGCTCACTGCCAGGAAAGGCCAAAGAAACCAGAAGTCGTTGCTGGCCTTGGCCATTGGTTCACTTCTGGCCTCTTCCGCGACGCCTGTCCTGTCCCAGACCCTTACCGACGCCTTGACCGGGGGAGCGGTTTCGCTTGAAGTTCGCTACCGTTACGAATTTGTGGATCAGGACAACCCTCTCGATCAAGCCCATGCTTCCACCGTTCGAACCCGACTGGGGTACCGGACTGGTGATTTCCAGGGGTTTGAGGTGTTTGCCGAGGCGGAAGATGTGACCGCTGTGGGGAATGAGAACTACAATAGCACCATTAATGATACAACCGATCACTCAGTGGTCGCTGATCCGACGGAAACCGAAGTCAACCAAATTTACGTACGTTACAAAGGCCTTCCGGATACCACACTGACCTATGGTCGTCAGCGCTTTGCTCTGGACAATCACCGGTTTATAGGCACGGTTGGCTGGCGCCAGAATGAGCAGACCTTCGATGCCTTTATCGGCGCCAACGAGTCGCTTCCAGACACGACGATTACAGCGGGCTATCTTTACAATGCTAACCGGATATTCTCGGACGCCAGCCCGAATGGCAATTTCCCCATGCAGTCGCCGATTCTTAATGTTCAGTATCAGGGGTTGGCCGCCGGAACCCTTACCGCCTACGGATATCTGTTCGACTTTACCACCGCAGACGTCAACTCAACCCAGAATTTTGGCTTGCGATTCACTGGTGGCACCGATGTATCGGAAGACGCCAGGGTCCTGTACACCCTGGAGTACGCAATCCAGAAAGACTATGCAGACAACCCGCAAAGCTTTGAGGCCGCTTATTGGCTGGCGGAAGTGGGGCTCGCAGTCTACGGCCTGACCTTTAAGGTGGGTATGGAGACTCTGGAGTCGGACGACGGCCGGTCATTCCAGACGCCTCTGGCGACGCTTCACGCGATGAACGGTTGGGCCGACCAGTTCCTGGTCACCCCGGACGATGGCCTGCAGGATCTATACGTATCGGCGGGTGCCTCAGCAAAGGGGGTCAAGTGGCTGGCCGTTTATCATGACTACAGCAGTGACATCAATAGCCTGAGCTATGGCTCCGAGCTGGGGCTGCTGGCTGTCTACCCGATCAACAAGCACTACACGGTGGGTGCCAAGTTCGCCAGCTATGCCG
>NZ_DIHV01000057.1:60001-69704 GCF_002420325.1 Marinobacter sp. UBA5687 | reverse complement strand
CGCCGATGCCCTGGCCATTGCCCTGTGCCATGCCCATATGAATCAGAGCGTATTACGTATGGCCAGGACCGGAGGTAAAGTCCGAAGCGGCCGTGTACGCCAACCATAAGCGGCGGTTTGCCGCGACAGGAGAGCCCGTTTGATTGGTCGAATCCGAGGAATGCTGATTGAAAAGTCTCCTGGGCAGGCGCTGGTGGAGTGTTCTGGCCTGGGTTACGAAATTGACATTCCCTACACCACGTTCTTTCATCTGCCCGAGACCGGGCAGGAAGTGATCCTTCATACCCATTTCGCCGTTCGTGAAGACGCCCAGAGCCTTTATGGTTTTGCCTCCCGTCTGGATCGAAATCTGTTCCGGCTGCTGATCAAGGTTAACGGTGTTGGGCCCAAGCTTGCGGTGGGTATTCTGTCGGGCCTGGATGCGGAACAATTCATTCGCTGTGTTGAGGCACGGGATGCGAATTCGCTGGTCAAACTGCCCGGTGTCGGCAAAAAAACGGCCGAGCGGCTGTTGATTGAAATGGCCGACAGGATAGGGCAGCTGGAAGGGCAGTTCGTCCCGTCCCAGCCCGATGTCCCGGCTGGAGCCGGGGCGGGTACGGCGAGCCTGGGTAGCCCTGACCCACGGGAGGAGGCTGAGGCCGCATTGATTGCGCTTGGCTACAAGCCCCAGGAGGCGGCCAAAGTGATCAGCAAGGTGGCCGGCCCGGATATGAACAGCGAAACGCTGATACGTCTGGCCCTGAAGAATATGATTCCCGCCGGGTAACAACCCGGCGTTTTTGTGTTGGCTATGGCCACAGAACCATGACACCAATGTGTATAGAGCGTAACGTGACTCACAAGCGCCCCTTTGTACAATTGGTGCAACCTGACTTACAGGGTGAGCCAGCGGGCATGTTGTTTATTCCCAGCAAGCGGATAATGCCATGATTGAATCGGACCGATTGATATCGGCCAAGGCCGGAGAATATGAGGAAGTGCATGATCGGGCCATCCGTCCGACGTTGCTTTCCGAGTATGTGGGCCAGCCTACGGTACGCGAACAGATGGAGATTTTTATCTCCGCTGCCCGGGGCCGCCAGGAAGCGCTGGACCATGTGTTGATTTTCGGCCCTCCCGGGCTTGGTAAGACCACCCTGGCCAACATCATTGCCAATGAGATGGGTGTCTCGATCAAGACCACGTCCGGCCCGGTACTGGAAAAGGCCGGAGATCTGGCTGCCATGCTCACCAATCTCGAGGAAGGCGACGTCCTGTTTATCGACGAGATCCATCGCCTGAGTGCGGCGGTGGAGGAAGTGCTCTATCCGGCCATGGAAGACTATCAGCTGGATATCATGATTGGTGAAGGGCCGGCTGCACGGTCTATCAAGCTCGATCTGCCGCCGTTTACGCTGGTTGGGGCAACCACTCGTGCTGGTCTGCTGACGTCGCCACTGAGAGACCGGTTCGGCATTGTCCAGCGCCTGGAGTTCTACAATCACCAGGACCTCACCCATATTATTACCCGTTCGGCCCGGCTGTCGTCGGTGGAAATCGACGAGGCTGGGGCGTTCGAGATTGCCCGCCGGTCCCGGGGAACCCCGAGGATTGCCAACCGGCTGCTGCGCCGGGTCAGGGATTTTGCCGAAGTGCGCTCCAATGGCCATATCACGGCGGATATTGCCGACCAGGCACTGAACATGCTGAAGGTGGACAGCCAGGGCTTCGACCACATGGACCGTCGCCTGTTGCTGGCCATGATCGAGAAATTTGATGGTGGCCCGGTGGGTGTGGAGAGTCTGGCGGCCGCAATCAGTGAGGAGCGGGGTACCATTGAGGACGTACTGGAGCCGTTCCTGATTCAGCAGGGGTACATGGTGCGTACACCGAGAGGGCGTATGGTAACGTCGAATGCCTACCAGCATTTCGGAGTGGTGCCGCCCAGATCCGGCCGGGAGGACGACCTGTTTGAGTGATCCCTCTGCCAGCTTTGAATTGCCGGTTCGGGTCTACATAGAAGATACAGATGCCGGTGGCATTGTTTTTCATGCCAAATACCTGCACTACATGGAGCGTGCCAGAACGGAGTGGGTCCGTAGCCAGGGTGTCGGGCTTCGTGCGGGGCTGGAGCACAACATCAGCTACGTGGTGCAAAAGATGAATCTGCACTTCCGGATGCCCGCGAAGCTGGATGATCAGTTGCTGGTTACGGCTGAGCTGAAAGCGGCATCTCGGGTCTGGATGGGCTTTCGGCAATGCGTGTATCGGGCGGATGATCGGCAGTTGCTGTGTGATGCAGACGTCCGTGTGGCCTGTGTTGCACTGGATACCGGTAAACCCCGGCGTCTTCCGGAAAATATGCAGGAAATTCTTAAGAATTTCGTATAATTTGTTGAAAGATTTACAAAACTACTTGGGAGTGAACAGTGGAAACGGAACTGTCAGTCTGGCATCTGATTGCGAATGCAGGGATTTTGGTGCAGTTGGTCATGCTCTTGCTGATGCTGGCATCGGTCGTCTCCTGGGCACTGATTTTCCAGCGCCTGCAGGTCTTCCGGAAAGCCCGTCAGGCTCAACTGGAATTTGAGGACCGGTTCTGGTCCGGAATGGATCTGGGCCAGCTCTACAAAGAAGTGAGTGCGGAGCCAACGCCGTTTTCTGGTATGGAGTCTGTTTTCCGGGCAGGGTTCAAAGAGTTCTCCCGCCTTCGTCAGCAGAGCCGAGATGCCGACGCCGTGATGGAAGGTACCCAAAGAGCCATGCGCGTGGCTTTTTCCCGGGAGCAGGAGCGCCTGGAAACCCATCTGCCGTTCCTGGCGACGGTCGGTTCCACCAGTCCCTACGTTGGCCTGTTCGGTACCGTGTGGGGCATCATGAACTCCTTCCGCGGGCTGGCCCAGGTGCAGCAAGCCACGCTGGCCACGGTGGCGCCGGGTATCTCTGAGGCGTTGATTGCCACGGCGATGGGCCTGTTCGCGGCCATCCCTGCGGTCATTGCCTATAACCGGTTCTCGGCCATGTCAGACGCCTTGCTGAAGAACTATGAAACCTTTGCGGAAGAGTTTTCCAGCATTCTGCATCGCCGGGTCCACAACAGCGATCAGGCCGCAGCATAAGTTGCCATCTGGCGGTAACAGGAGTATAGCGAGATGAAAGGTATGGGAATGATGCCTCAGCAACGGCGCAAGCCGATGTCTGAGATCAACGTAGTCCCCTACATCGATGTGATGCTGGTGCTTCTGGTGATCTTCATGGTGACGGCACCGATGCTCACCCAGGGCGTGAAGGTGGATCTGCCGGAGACAACCTCCGATCCGATTCAGCAGGACAAAGACGTGGAATCCATCACCGTATCTGTGGATAGCAATGGGGCCTACTACCTGGAAGTGGGTGACGACGCCAGCGAGCCGATGGCGCTGGACGAGGTGCGCAACCAGGTGGCAAAGATTCTGTCCCAACGGAGCAACGGTGAAGTGCTCGTCCGGGGCGATGAGTACGTGGACTACGGTGTGGTGGTGCGCCTGATGGCTGAGCTTCAGGCTGCCGGGGCCACCGGGATTGGCCTGATTACCGACGCGCCCAATGATAATCAGTAATTGGAAGATGGTGACATTTTGAAGGGCCACAAGCGGGACATCGTCAGTACCGGAAAAGCACCTCTGAAATCACCGGTGGCGGTCTCGGTAGGGCTGCACCTGCTGGTGTTCGGTATTGCTCTGGCCGGGTGGTCGTGGAATACGCCACCAGAACCGGAGCCCAGAAGTATTTCGGCCCGGCTGATCAGTCCTGAACCAAGGCCGACACCGGTGGTGGAAGAGCAGGACGAGGCGGATAAAGAGCAGGAGCGCAAGCAGGCACAGGCGCGCGAGCGGGAAGAAGCCGAACGCCAGCGCCAGGCTGAAGAAAAAGCCCGGCAGGAGGCGGAACGGAAGGCTCAGGAAGAAGCTCGCAGGCGCGAAGAAGAGCGTCGTCAGCAAGAGGCGCAGGCAAAGGAGCTGGCAGAGAAGCAAGCCAGAGAGCGTGAAGCGGCGCGCCAGAAAGCGGAAGCCGAAGCCAAAGAGCGGGAGCGGCAGAAAGCTGAGGAAGAGCGCAAGCGGCAAGAAGAAGCTAAGCGCCGGGCCGAGGAAGAAAAGCGCCGCCAGGAAGAACAGCGAAAGAAAGAAGAGGCTGAACGACAGCGCCGCGAAGAGGAAGCTCGCAAAGAGGCGGAGCGGAAACGTCTTGAGGCTGAGAGGCGCCTGCGTGAACAGCAGCTGGAAGCACTGGCGGATCAGGCCAGACAGGAGCGTGAAGCGGAAGCCCGCCGCCAGCAGGAAGCCGCGGCAGCACGTGCCAGAGAAGCACAGATGCTGAGCGAGAGTGAGAAATACCAGGCGTTGATTCGCGAGCGGTTAAGCCAGGCGTGGTATCCGCCGTCCTCGGCGACTGAAAACATGACGGCGAGGTTGCAGATCACACTGTTGCCCACCGGTGAACTGGCCAGTGTGAAGTTGGTCGGTAGCAGTGGCAACACTGCGTTTGATAACTCGGCCCTGAGTGCGGTCCGATCATTGAACCGCTATCCCATTCCGGATAATCGTGACACGTTTGAGCGTTATTTCCGCCAGTTCACGATTGAATTCAACCCGCAAAGACTGCGGTGAGGTTGATAATGTTTATGAAAAGCAGATCCCATTGCTCTGGTAGCTTTCTGAAGACACCGATTATTGCCTGCCTGGTGCTGTTTTTGGCGGCATCCCTGAGCGCCCGGGCGGAACTGTTGATCCGCATCACCGAAGGTGCGGGGTCGGCCATTCCGATTGCCGTCGTACCGTTCGCAGAGAGTGGCAGTATGCCCGCCGGGGACAAGGTGGGCAGTATCGTGCAGGCAGATCTGACCATGAGTGGTGAGTTTCGTCCGCTAGAACCATCAAAAATGCTGAGCCTTCCCTCTGAGCGCTCCGAGGTGTATTTCCGGGACTGGCGCATGCTGGGGCAGCGCTATGTGCTGGTGGGGCAACTGACCCGCAATGGTGATCGGATTCAGGCCCGCTACGAGTTGTTTGATGTTAACCAGGAGAAGCGGATTCTTGGTGAAACGGCGGCAGTTCCTGCCTCTAACCTGCGGTCGCTGGGCCACCACATCAGTGACCGGGTGTATGAAGCCATTACCGGGGCTCCCGGTGTATTCTCCACCAAGCTGGCTTACATCACCGTGTCTGGTGAGGGCGAGCAGACCCGTTACCGGCTTCAGGTCAGCGATGTGGATGGTAAGCGCTCCAAAGTCCGGCTGGAAAGCCGGGAGCCGATTCTGTCACCGGCCTGGTCGCCGGATGGCAAAAAGCTGGCCTACGTTTCCTTCGAGACTGGCAAACCGGTCATTTTTGTCCACGAACTGGCCACCGGTGAGCGCCAGAAGGTTGCGGACTTCCCGGGGCTGAACTCGGCACCGGCCTGGTCGGCCGATGGCCGTTCGCTGTTGATGACGCTTTCCCGTGACGGTAACGCCGAGATTTACCGAATGGACCTTGCCAGCCGCAATCTGACGCGGTTGACCGACCATTGGGCGATTGATACCGAAGCCGCATGGGACCATGCCGACCGGGGTATCTACTTTACCTCTGACCGTTCCGGCGGGCCGCAGATCTATCATATGGAACGTCCGGGTGCTGAACCGCGTCGAATTACCTTTGGCAGTCGCTACAACGCAAGGCCGCGACCGAGCCCCACGGGTGACTATGTCTATTACGTTCATCAGCGCGACAGTGCCTTCCATATCGCCAGAACCAATCTGGAGACCGGTGAAGAGACGGTTATCACCCGAACCGGTTCCGACGAATCACCCAGTGTGGCTCCCAATGGCAGGTTGCTGATCTACGCAACCCGTCAGAATGGGGAAGGCGTACTGACCGTGGTATCCGCAGACGGAGGTGCGGCGTATAGCCTGCCGGCCTCCGAGGGCGAAGTGCGGGAGCCGGCCTGGGGGCCGGTTACCCGCTGAAAATGCACTGAACGGAATTAATTCAACGAAGACCTGAAAAGAGGAAATAACGTGATGAAGATGTCTTTCTCTACAAAAGCGTTTGCCATGCTCCTGTCCGCCGGCCTGGTTGCTGGTTGTAGCTCCACCGGTGAGAACATGGAAGAGGGTGCCTACGGTTCTGACGTGGCCGCGATTGATCAGGATGGCGGTTCTACCGTTTACGGTGGTGCGGATGGCTCCGGCGTTTCCGCCTCCGAGCTGACTGATGACGAGCGTCGGGCCGCTCAGGAGCAAGCCGAGCAGGAAGCCCTGCGTGACATCACCACTTTCTACTTCGATTTCGATACCTCTGAAATCAAGCCGGACGCCCGTGACGTGCTGGTTGCCCACGCTCGCTACCTGGCGGACAACCCGCGTCAGCAGGTACGCCTGGAAGGTCATGCTGATGAGCGTGGTACCAAGGAATACAACCTGGCTTTGGGTGAGCGTCGCGCCAACGCTGTACAGCGCTTCCTGATCGTAAACGGCGCTTCCCGTGGCCAGATTGAAACCGTAAGCTATGGTGAAGAAAAGCCGGCCGTGCGTGGTTCCACTGAAAGTGCCTGGGCACAGAACCGTCGCGTAGAGCTGGTGTTCCAGTAAAACCGACCTAGACGGACGTATCCATGAGAAAACAGCTCATGGCGGCCGTGCTGATCCCGCTGGGCCTTGGCCTGGCGGGAGTCATCCATGCACAGTCGTCCACACCCGCATTCCAGAACAACAGTTCCGAGGCCCAGCGTAAGGCCGGCAACAACCAGGCCACGGCAGAGCTGTTCTACATGATTCAGCAACTGCAGCGCGAAGTGCGAGACCTGCGGGGCCAGGTTGAAGAACAGCAACACCAGATCAGTCGTCTGCAACAGCAGGGCAGGGACCGCTATGTGGATCTGGATCAGCGGATACTGGAGCTGTCCAAGGCCGTCGAGTCCGGGGCCAGTGCAGCCCAGCAGCCGGCTGCAGCGGGGGCTTCAGCAGATAGTGGAAGACTGACGCCTGCCCGGGTGTATCGCTCGCCGGAACCGGAAGAGCAGAAAACCTATAACGACATTATCGACCTTATCCGTAACAAAAAAGACTACGACACGGCGATAACCCGCCTGTACGAGTTTGTGGATACCTACCCCGAGGGCGACCTCACCGTTAATGCCTATTATTGGCTTGGTGAAGTCTATCTGGCGAAACCGCAGCTGGAGCAGGCCCGTCAGGCTTTTACCATTGTTGCGACGCGCTATAGTGATCATCGCAAGGCACCGGACGCTGTGTACAAGCTGGGGGTGACCCTGGATCGTCTGGGCGAAAAAGATGAAGCTCGGCGCCGGATGACCTCCGTAGTTGAGCAGTACCCGGATTCAGGAGCGGCAGAGTTGGCGAAGAAGTATCTGGATTCCGCCCAGGGTTGATCGGTATCTGGTCAACCTGCACGGATCTTGATCGGTCATTGAAAAAAGTTGGTCGACCATGAAAAAAAGGGGTTGATCACCAAAAAAATATCAGTAATATGTGCGCCTCGTTTGGGTCGTTAGCTCAGTTGGTAGAGCAGTTGGCTTTTAACCAATTGGTCGAAGGTTCGAATCCTTCACGACCCACCAAATTCAGAGCGCGAGGTTTGTGCCACGCGTTCGCTGGATGAAAAGCCAGCACAGCCAGTTAGGGGTCGTTAGCTCAGTTGGTAGAGCAGTTGGCTTTTAACCAATTGGTCGAAGGTTCGAATCCTTCACGACCCACCAACAAGGCAAGCCGTCACTACGGGGTTTGCGGAAAAAAGAGCCGAAAGGCTCTTTTTTTTTGCCTGCAAGAACCCACCTATACCCACAGGACGGACGCTACCCTGCAACCTGGCATACCCACATTGCAGGATCATGAAACCAAAGGCAGAAGTGATATACTCTGGCCGTTAACGTCAATCAGAGAATAAGTGATGACTAAAGCGCAAGACCGCATTCTGGTTCAGGAACATCTCGCCCATCAGGCGGAGCCCAAGCCCCTGAGCGCCTCAGAGAAAGCTGATCTAGAGGCCAGGATCAAGGTGGCTCTGAAGGAGAAGGATGCCGTTCTGGTTGCGCATTATTACACCGACCCGGACATCCAGCGGCTGGCAGAAGAGACCGGTGGTTGTGTGGCGGATTCCCTGGAAATGGCGCGCTTCGGCAACCAGCACCCGGCCTCCACCGTGGTCGTTGCCGGCGTTCGTTTCATGGGAGAGACGGCAAAGATTCTGAATCCGGAGAAAAAGGTTCTGATGCCAACCCTGGAGGCGACCTGCTCGCTCGATGTTGGTTGCCCGGCAGACGAGTTCTCGGAGTTCTGTGATCAGCACCCGGATCGCACCGTCGTGGTTTATGCCAATACCTCGGCCGCGGTAAAGGCCCGGGCTGATTGGGTTGTTACCTCCAGTTGTGCCCAGGCCATTGTTGAGCATCTGGACGCCAAAGGCGAAAAAATCCTGTGGGCGCCGGACAAGCACCTGGGTGGCTATGTCCAGAAAACCACAGGCGCAGACGTTCTGTTGTGGGACGGGTCCTGCATCGTGCACGAAGAGTTCAAGTACCGTGGCCTGGAAGACCTCAAGGCCCTGTACCCGGATGCAGCGATCCTGGTGCACCCGGAGTCACCGGATGCGGTGGTGCAGATGGCGGATGTGGTCGGTTCAACCTCGCAACTGATTCACGCGGTGCAAACGCTTCCGAACGAAGAGTTTATCGTTGCAACCGACAACGGCATTTTCTACAAGATGCAACAGCTGGCGCCCAACAAAACGTTGATTGAGGCGCCCACCGCGGGCAACGGCGCAACCTGCCGAAGCTGTGCCCATTGTCCCTGGATGGCCATGAACGGTCTGGAGAATCTGCTGCACGTGCTTGAGCATGGCGACCAGGAAGTGCATGTGGATGACGCGCTGCGAGAAGACGCGCTGCGCCCGCTGCGCCGCATGCTGGACTTTACCGCCAACATGAACCTCAAAGCTGCCGGCAACGCCTGAAGGTTCCGTGGTTATTCCTAACCGGCTTCGCGCGCCTGAAGCCGGTTGGTCAGCTCTCCAAGGCGCTCGCTGACCACCTGACGTTCGGCGGAGCCGGCCGGCAGTTTTTCCTGGGCCTGGCGCAATTGCCGCTGTGCTGATTTCAGATCGCCCATCAGTACGTCGTATTCCGCTCTCGCCCGGTGCACCCCGACAATATTCCGAGCCATACCTTCGGCTTCGGCCAGTCTCAACCATAGCTGCTCCTGGCTGGGCAGGCGGCGAGTCAGTTCCCTCAGGTAGTCGGCAGCGGCGGCCCCGTTACCATCGGCAATCTCTATGGCCGCCAGCGTGGAGGTTATTGGATAGTTGCCGGGATTGCGCGCCAGTGCCTCCTGCATAAGCGCTCTGGCGTCTTCATACCGTTTCTGGCTGATCAGTACCTCCGCCAGTGATACCTGGAACGTGATGCGCCCGGGGTTGGCTTTCAGTAATTCCCGCATTAACTGTTCGGCCTGTTCGTAGCGCTGGCTTTCCTGATAAGCCACCGCCAGGCCGTAGCGAATGGCATCGTTACGCTGGGCGTCTTCCCGGGCCAGGTAAGCCTCGAAGGTTTCTATCGCTGTTTCCGGTGATTCGCTGTAGTGCACCTGCAGGCGACTGCGCACCAGGTGGTATTCCTGGCCATCCTGCACCCGGGTATCAGGGTACTGCTCGGCCCGGTTTCGGGTGTCGGCAACCCGGTTCTGGGTCAG
>NZ_DIHV01000057.1:0-59628 GCF_002420325.1 Marinobacter sp. UBA5687 | reverse complement strand
CATCATGATTTCGAACATCTCGGGCATGCCTCTCGGGTCCATGCCGGCACTGGCCAGGATGTCCATGCCAACCCGGTCGGCTTCCTGTTCGTGAGAGCGGCTGTAGGCCAGCATGTTCTGTACCGCCATGGCCTGGGTGCCGGCAATGGCGGCAATGCCAATGTCTGACTGGGTAACTGCAGATAGCACGATACCGGCGATCATGCCTGCCAGCGTCAGCGGAGCGCTGGTTTCCTGTTGCTGCATTCTGCGGGCAAAGTGGCGCTGGCTGAGGTGGGCCAGTTCGTGGGCCAGGACCGAGGCAAACTGTTGTTCGGTTGCCGCATTGAGGAAAAGGCCCCCATTCACGCCCACGACACCGCCGGGTACGGCGAAGGCGTTGATGGCCGGGCTGTCAATCAGAACCAGTTTCAGGTCGCGGTTGTCCAGCGGTGCAGATGGCACCAGGCGATAGATAATCGCGCTCAGGTAGTCATAAACCAGTGGGTCCTGCAGTTGCGGGGCGGAGCGGCGAATGGAGGCCATAACCTGTTGGCCAATATCGGCTTCCATCTGTCCGGAAATCAGGCCGCCGCTACCACCGATGCTTGGCAGGTCTGACGACTGCGCGCGTGTGGCCGGGCTGATGACCGCCATGGTGAGGGCCAGAAAAACGATCAGGGCCCAGGAGCAGCGGTGTTGGCCTTCTTGCTGGTACTTCATATGTCTGAGAGTGCCTCGAATTCATGTTGCCCGTTTGACAAGGCGGCAGCCGGCAAGTTCTCCGGAGTATTACCAACTCTTGTGATGCAATAGAGTAACACCAGCGGCATAATGCCTGCCTGGTTACTGTATGAAACGTAATGGTAAATGCTGATTATGGCTGACAGAACCCTGGATGCCAGCGGGCTGCGTTGTCCCATGCCGCTGCTGAAAACCAAGCTGGAACTCAATTCCATGACCCCCGGGGAGGAATTGGTGGTTGTTGCCACGGATACCGGCTCACTGAGGGACATACCTGCCTGGCTGGCATTGTCGGCCCATACGCTTGTCAGCCAATCGGAGAGTAATGGGGAATATCGTTTCGTGATAAAGTGCGGCGGTTAATTTCCGGAGTTATTCATGGTCAGAATTCTACGCGGTCTAGCCCACAAATATTTTTCAGACGAAGAAGCCGTCATCCTGTTTTTGCTGCTGGTGACTGGCACCGTCTTTATCATCTGGTTCGGGGCCATGCTGGCGCCGGCCATCGCTTCCCTGATTGTCGCGTTCATTCTACAGGGCCTGGTGTCGAAACTGAACCGGATGGGTGTGCCTGAGCTGATCGCCGTGATAGGTGTGTTTGTGGTGTTCCTGGGCGTGCTGGTGGGTTTTATCTTCGGCCTGTTGCCGTTGATCTGGACCCAGCTGAGTACCCTTGCCGGCGAAGCGCCCCGGATTATCCGGGAGCTCCAGTCCTATCTTGAGGTTTTGCCGGAACAGTACCCCCATCTGGTCTCAGTCGAATCTGTGAACACCATGTACCAGCAGATCTCGGCGGAAGTAGGGCACCTGACTCAATGGCTGGTGTCCTTCTCGCTGTCCAGCATTCCGGATCTTGTGGCCTTGCTGATCTACATGGTTCTGGTGCCTATCCTGGTGTTTTTTTTCCTGAAAGACCGCCGGGTTCTGGTGAACTCTTTCGCCCGCCTGCTGCCGCCGCAGCGGCCGATGATGGTTCGCATCTGGCACGAGGTTAACCTGCAGTGTGCCAACTATGTCCGTGGCAAGGCGGTGGAGATCCTGATAGTGGGTGGCGTCACCTATGTCGCCTTCAAGTTTCTCGGCATGCCCTATGCGGCATTGCTTTCCCTGTTGGTGGGGCTGAGCGTGGTGATTCCCTACATTGGCGCTGCGGTGGTCACCATTCCGGTGGCAGTGATCGGCCTGTTTGCGTTCGGCTGGGGCAGCCATTTTATCTGGGTCATGGTCATCTACGGCATTATTCAGGCGCTTGATGGCAATGTCCTGGTACCGATTCTGTTCTCGGAAGTGAACAACTTGCACCCGGTGGCGATTATTGTTGCCGTGTTGTTCTTTGGCGGAATCTGGGGCTTGTGGGGCGTGTTTTTTGCGATTCCACTGGCGACGATGTTGAAAGCGGTTTTCGCGGCCTGGCCGGTGAAGGAGTCGCCTCCGCCACCAGCCATTGCGGAATAGGGCGTTAAAGGGCCTTGACGGCTTCCAGCACATCGTCGGCGTGCCCTTTGACCTTGACGCCGCGCCATTCCCTGCGCAGCACGCCTTCCTTGTCGATCAGGAAGGTGCTGCGTTCAATGCCAAGGTGCTCCTTGCCATAAAGCTTCTTGAGCTTGATGACGTCGAACAGCTTGCACAGGGACTCGTCCTTGTCGGAAATCAGGTGGAACGGAAAGTCGTATTTCGCCCGGAAGTTATCATGGGCTTTCAGGCCATCCCGCGAGACGCCGAAAATCTCGGTGTCCTCGGCAGCGAAGGCTTCCATTCTGTCCCGGAAGTCCTGGCCCTCGGTGGTGCAGCCCGGTGTATTGTCTTTCGGGTAGAAATAAATAACGATGTTGCGGCCTTTCAGGTCGCTCAGGCGAACGGTCTGGTCGCCAGTGGCCTCAGCCTGAAATTCTGGCACGGGTTGATTCAATGCTACGGATGACATGACATCTCCTTTAATTCCCTTGTGTCAGTTCGAGCCCAACATTACCATATCGGTTTTATTCGGACGGAGCTTTTATGATTACGGGTAGCCTTGTCGCACTGGTCACGCCCATGTATCCAAACGGTGATATTCACTGGGAGGATCTGGACAAGCTGGTGGACTTTCATATCGAAAACGGCACCCATGGCATTGTTGCTGTGGGCACCACTGGCGAATCCGCAACCCTGGATCCGGAGGAGCACATCCGGACGATCGGGCACATCATAAAACGTGTAAACGGCCGGATTCCCGTTATTGCCGGTACCGGTGGTAACAGTACGCGCGAAGCCATCGAATTGACCACCGAAGCCCACAAGCTCGGTGCCGATGCCTGTCTGCTCGTAGTGCCTTACTACAACAAGCCGACCCAGGAAGGCCTGTATCAGCACTTCAAGGCCATCGCGGAAGCGGTACCGGGCATGAACCAGATTCTCTACAACGTACCGGGCCGCACTGCCTGCGATATGTTGAACGAGACGGTGGTTCGCCTGGCCGATATCCCCAATATCGTTGGTATCAAGGATGCGACCGGGAACATTCCCCGTGGCGCCGAGCTGATCGAAGCCCTGGGTGGCCGCCTTGCGGTGTATTCCGGTGACGACGCCACAGCGGCGGATCTAATGCTGGCGGGCGCGAAAGGTAATGTTTCGGTAACGGCCAACGTTGCTCCGAAAGCCATGGCTGAGCTCTGTGAAGCGGCCATTGCGGGCAACGAAGACGAAACCCGCCGCTTGAATGAGCTTTTGATGCCGCTTAATCGCAAGCTGTTCCTGGAAGCCAACCCGATTCCGGTAAAATGGGCGCTGTACCGCATGGGCATGATCGGTGAGGGCATCCGTCTGCCACTGACGCCGCTCAGTGAAAAGTTCCACGGCGAGGTGGAAGACGCGCTCAAGGCCTCAGGTGTTCTCTGAGGCCACCGTTACCGTTAACCGGAGTAACCCGATGCAGGTTCCTGCAAGAGCCCGTAAGAAAACCGTTTTGTTCGCTCGACCTGTTTCGGCATTGGTGCTTGCCAGTGCCCTGGCCGGTTGCAGCCTTATCGATGATCGTTCCGAAGGCTACGTCAACGCACCGGAAGGCGAGCCGATTCAGGTGCCTGAAGGCCTCGACAGCTCCCGGCTGAGCGAGACCATGCCGATACGGGCTATCAACACCGCCGATTCCCGCAATCTTTACCCGTCGTCGATTCCCCGTCCGCCGGATATGACATCCGAGATTCTGGACGAAAACTACGTGATTGAAGAGTTGGACGGCCGTATCTGGCTGCTGGTCAATGAGGTGCCAGGACGACTCTGGCCCGTGGTCAGTGCCTGGATGAATGAGAGCGGCCTGGGCATTGCCCATGACAGTCCCCAACTTGGGATTATTCAGAGTGAACTGGCGAACTTCAGCAAGCGCAGCCGTACACTGCTGGGGCTCGCCGATAATCCGACCGCCACAGAACCCAAGGTGGTGATGCAGGCCCGCCTGGCCCCTGGCATTCGGCGTAAAACCACCGAAATCCGCGTGCGTATTCTGGAGCTGGAGCAGGCTCCGGAAGAGCTTCTGCCCTGGGACAGTAGCACGGTGTCCGATGCAACCTTCGAGCAACAACAACGGGTGCTGTTGGCCGAGTTGGGGGATTTCCTCAAACAGCGTGAGGACAATAAATCCTTCTCGCGGGCGGCCTCAGGCATGGTATCCGAGCCGCTCGTGCGCTTGCAGTCGGAACAGGATGAAGCGGTCGCCATTCGGGTAGAGCTGGACTTCGGCCGCACCTGGGCAGAGGTCAATCGGTCCCTGGAGGAAATGGGGCTGCCGGTACTGGATCTGAATCGCAGTGAAGGCTGGTTGCAGGTGGATTTCCGCACGGAAGACGAGCGCAGTCCGGGCTGGTTCTCGTGGTTCAGCGATGCTGAAAAGCCGGTCCACACCCACACAATCCGGATTCAGCAGGGTGCCGACGCCATGAGCGTTACCGCCGAGCAGCACGACAGCTACGAGGGTGAACGCAGTTCAGCAGATCTGCTCACCCAACTCTTTGAACATCTGTATTGATTAACGGGGTGGCCGAGGCCACCGGCCGTTTGGAGAAAGTAATGGAAAAGCGCGAAGAGCTTTATGCCGGCAAGGCAAAATCGGTTTACCGCACGGACGACCCCGAACGGTTTGTTCTGGTGTTCCGCGACGATACCTCTGCTTTTGACGGAGAGAAAAAAGAACAGCTGAACCGCAAGGGCATGGTGAACAACAAGTTCAATGCCTTCATCATGGAAAAGCTGGAAGCGGCCGGCGTACCTACCCACTTCGAAGGGCTGCTGTCGGATACCGAGTCCCTGGTCAAGAAGCTCGAGATGATCCCGGTTGAGTGTGTGGTGCGCAACGTGTCTGCGGGCAGTCTGTGCCGTCGCCTTGGCGTGGAAGAGGGCCAGGAGCTGAACCCGCCCACCTTTGAGCTCTTTCTGAAAAACGACGCGCTGCACGATCCGATGGTGAACGAATCCCTGGCCGTCAGCTTCGGCTGGGCCAAGGCCGATGAGCTGGCTCGGATGAAAGAGCTGACCTATAAGGTCAACGACGTACTGAAAAAACTGTTTGACGACGCCGGCATGCTGCTGGTGGACTATAAGCTGGAATTCGGCCGCAGTGGTGGCCAGATCGTTCTGGGTGACGAATTCAGCCCCGATGGCTGCCGCATCTGGGACAAGGAAACCCGCAAGAAGATGGACAAGGATCGCTTCCGCCAGGGCCTTGGCGAAGTGATCGAAACCTATGAAGAGGTCGGTCGTCGTCTCGGCATAAAGTTTGACTGACCGGGCAATACAACCACAAAAACGGGTGCGTTATGCGTAAACTGATGATTGTTGTAGGTGGCTCACTGGCCCTGGCCGCGCCACTGGCCAATGCTGATGTATTGGGCGTTGGCGCCAACGTTAGCTACTGGGATTCCGACTTCTCCGGCGAAGTGGTCAACAAGGACTCGGCCGTTGATATTGAAAAGGATCTCAACCTCGACAGCGACAGCAACGCGAACTTCACAGCGTTTTTCGAACATCCGATCCCGGTGCTGCCAAACGTGCGGTTGAATTACACCAGTATTTCCCAGAGTGGGCGTGGTGAGATTGGGCCGGAAGAATTCGACGGTATTGTTAACACGGATGTTAAATCTGATCTCGATATTGATCAGTTCGATGTCACCCTGTACTACGAAGTGCTTGATAACTGGGTGAATCTCGACCTGGGCCTGACTGCCCGTAATTTTGACGGGGAGCTCGTTGTTAGGGACCAAGCCAACATAGCCAACATCAGCAAAACCTCCGTCGACGCCGTCGTCCCCATGGGCTACCTCGCTGCCCGTTTCGACCTGCCGTTCACCGGCGTGTCCGTAGGTGCTGAAGGCAACGTCATCAGCTACAGTGGCGACTCCCTGCACGACTTCAACGCTTATGGCCAGTACGAATTCGCCATGCTGCAGCTGAGGGCCGGTTACCGCCAGATGTCTATCGACTATGAAGACGATGATGACAAACTGGATGTGGAAATGTCCGGACCCTTCGCCAGTGTCGGCGTGGCGTTCTGACCAGGACAGTAAAAGGCGCCTTCGGGCGCCATTTTTCATGGAGAACAGATCTTGAAAATCCTCGTTACGGGAACCGCCGGCTTTATCGGCTCGCATCTTGCTCACCGTTTGCTCGATCGTGGCGATGAAGTGATTGGCGTGGACAACGTCAACGACTATTACGACGTCAATCTCAAGGAAGCACGCCTGGCCCGGCTGCAGAACAAGCCCGGTTTCACCGAAGTACGCCAGGACGTGGCCGACCGCGAGGCCATGGAAGCGGTTTTTCGTGAACACAAGCCCGAGCGGGTAGTGCACCTGGCAGCCCAGGCCGGAGTCCGGTATTCACTGGAGAACCCCCATGCCTATGTGGATGCCAATCTGGTCGGCTTTATGAACATCCTTGAGGGTTGTCGCCATAACGAGGTCAAGCACCTGGTGTATGCCTCCAGCAGCTCCGTGTATGGGGCCAATGAGACTATGCCATTCTCCGTGCACGATAACGTGGATCACCCGCTGAGCCTGTACGCGGCGTCCAAGAAAGCCAACGAGCTGATGGCCCATACTTACAGCCATCTGTACAACCTGCCCACCACTGGGCTGCGCTTCTTTACCGTTTACGGCCCCTGGGGCCGGCCGGATATGGCGCTGTTTATCTTTACCAAAAAGATACTGGCCGGTGAGCCCATCGATGTGTTCAACCACGGCCACCACAAGCGGGACTTCACCTACATCGACGATATCGTCGAAGGCGTTATCCGTACCCTGGACAACGTAGCCCAGCCGAACCAGGACTGGAGCGGGGCCCAGCCGGATCCGGGCACCAGTAAGGGGCCTTACCGCATCTACAACATCGGCAGTAATAACCCGGTGGAGCTGTCCCGTTTTATCGAGATCATTGAGGAGCGGGTGGGCAAGAAAGCCGAGAAGAACCTGCTGCCCTTGCAACCGGGTGACGTGCCGGCCACCTATGCCAATGTCGACGACTTGATCAACGATGTGGGGTACAAGCCGTCTACTGCGGTGGAAGAGGGCATTGCTAACTTCGTGGACTGGTATCGGGATTTTTACAACGCCTGAGCGTCCATCATCGCTTATGAATAAGGCCAGCCGAGACGCTGGCCTTATTTGTTTATGGTCGCTGTTCCGGAAGCCTGAATACCTGTGCTTTCCGGGTAACAGGACATTGGAAAGCCAATTCAACGGCGGTGAGTTGCAGGCCACCCGCAGATGCCGCGCCATACAGCCGGTCTCCCACAATCGGGTGGCCAATGCCGGCCAGATGGCGTCGGATCTGATGTTTACGTCCGGTTTCGATTCGTACCTGCACCTCCGTTGTGTCTGATTCCTCATCCCGGCTCAGTGTCGTCACGCGGCTGATTGAGTCCTTGCCATCCAGTGGCGTGTCGAGGCGAAGATCATCTGCCATCAGGTTGCCGGCGACCCGCGCCCGGTAGATCTTGGTCATGGCGCGCCCGGCAAACAATTCTGAAAGTGCCGCCGCGGCCTTGCCATCATGGGCAATCAGCATCAGGCCTGCAGCGTCAGCATCCAGGCGGTGTACCAGAAAGCAGGGTGCATTCAGTTCAATTTCCGCCAGGCGCAGAAGGCTACAGTGGTCGCCCCATTGAGACCCTTGTGATAACAGCCCGTGGGGCTTGAACCAGACACTGTAACGACCTTTGTTCTCCAGCAGCGTCGGTGTTTCCGGCTTACGCGCCAACACCTGATCATCGTAGAACAGCTGAATACGGGTGCCGGGTTTCAGTTCCCGCTTGGCCTTGCGTAAACGCACCTGCTTTCCCTTCTGTGTCCACCAGCACGCGCCCTTGGCCATGGCATCCTTGATGCGCTGCTTGGGCAGGCCCGAGGCGCCTGCAAGCGCATCTACCGCAAGCCCGGAGCTTTCAACAGTCAGGTCGATGGTCTGGCGCATGATGGATGGAGCACTCCGGGTTTCAGGTAAGCGGGCCCGGCATTATAGCGGAAACGGGGACGGGAGCACGCCTTTACCGGCTGTGGTACTGTTTGGCAAGGCAGAAATTGAAGGAGACTGGTTATGCCGTTAATTGGCTGGCTATTTCTTTTCGGTGCATTCGCATTGGTGTTGGGCAGCCTGCTGTTTTTGCGTGATAGCGCCAATATGAAGATTCCCAAAGAAAAGCTGGAGAAGATTCGGGAGCGCAAGGCGGAGCAGGAGAAGGCAGACAAGGAGGAGCAGGATCGCTGGTGATGGTTGCCCCGGCGTTTGCCTGTCGGTGTGGCATTGCGTACGAGTATTGCGCACCACTATAGTGCCGCCTTTTTTGAGTTCTGGTAAAGCAGAAATAGAAAGTTCATTAAAAACAATGCATTGAAAAACCTGAACAATTGGCCAGCTTTTTGCTCCATCTGAAGTTGTTACCCGCTTAGGGCGGTGCAACACAACTTCAGAATGGTTCAGGAGAACGATGCATGAGCATGAAACGCAGTCTGGCAGCCGCCATTGCACTGACCCTGTCATCTTCCGTCATGGCAGAAGATCCGATGAAGATCGGATTTGTCTATGTTGGCCCCATTGGCGATCACGGCTGGAGTTACCAGCATGATCTGGGCCGCAAAGCCGTTGAGGCACACTTTGGTGACCAGGTTGAGACGACCTATGTGGAAAACGTAGCTGAAGGTGCCGACGCCGAGCGCACTATTCGCATGCTTGCCCAAGCCGGCAACGACGTTATCTTTACCACATCATTCGGTTTTATGAACCCGACTATTCGGGTTGCCGAACAGTTCCCGGATATCACCTTCATGCATGCCACCGGCTACAAGCAGGCGGACAACGTTGGTACCTATCTGTCCAAGACCTACGAGGGGCGTTATGTAACGGGAGTGGCAGCCGGATTGGTAACCGAGTCGAATGTGCTGGGTTACATTGCCTCGTTCCCGATTCCGGAAGTCATTCGCGATATCAACGCGGTTTATCTGGGGGCCAAGTCGGTGAACCCGGACATCGAGATCAAGGTAGTCTGGGCCAACACCTGGTTTGATCCGGCCAAAGAGGCGGATGCCGCTAACGCCATGATGGATCAAGGCGCGGATGTGGTTATTCAGCACACCGACAGCCCGGCGCCGTTGATGTCCGCCTTGCGCCGGGGTAACTGGGGTGTCGGGCAGGCATCTGATATGCGGGAATTTGGTAAAGAGGCGCATCTGTTATCGGTCGCCAACAACTGGGGTCCTTATTACGTGGACCAGGTGCAGAAAGTCATGGACGACACCTGGGTGCCGGAGGACCATTGGGGCGGTATTGACGAAGATATGATCCAGATTATCGGCCTGAGCGACCGCCTGAGCGAGGACCAGTCGGCTGCTGTGAACCAGGTGATTGACGCCATTAGCGCCGGAGAGCTGCATCCGTTTACCGGTCCTTTGAAAGATCAGGCCGGCGAGCTGAAAGTGGCAGACGGGGTGACCATGACCGAGCAGGAACTGGCGGGTATGAACTGGTTCGTGGAAGGCGTCGGGGCAGCACTGCCGCAGTAACGATTCTGATCAGACACTGACAAAAGAGCCCCGATCAATGGGGCTCTTTATTGGCTGACTGGCGGGTGTGTTTCAGAACGCAGGGTCGGAACCGCGCGTGGCCCAACCGGTCATCCGGCGCTCGACCAGTGCGAAGAGTTCGTACATCACCACGCCCATGACGCCGATCACCACCAGGCCTGCAAACACCAGCCCCATATCCATCGTCGAGCTTGCCGACAGCATCAGGTACCCGATGCCAACGTTGGACGCTACCGTTTCAGAGATGACCGAACCGACAAAGGCCAGAGTGATAGCAACCTTGAGTGAAGCGAAGAAGTATGGCATGGAGCGGGGCAGGGCGACTTTCTTCAGGATATCGATGCGGCTGGCGCCGAGCGAACGCATAACGTCCTGCAGCTCTGGCTCCAGCGTCGCCAGGCCGGTGGCCATATTCACCACCACCGGGAAGAACGAGATCAGAAATGCGGTGAGTATGGCGGGCACTGTGCCAATGCCAAACCAGACTACCAGCACTGGCACGAAAGCCACTTTCGGGATGCTGTTGAAGCCCACCATCAACGGATAGACGGCCTTGTAGATTACCGGTGAGGAACCCACCAGCATGCCCAGAACCAGCCCGAATACCACGGCAAGGGCGAATCCGACAACGGTGGTGAACAGGGTCTGGGTGGCATGCTCAATGATTTGTGGCCGGTATTCCAGCCAGGAGCGCCAGATATCGGTGGGGGCGGGAAACAGGTAGTCAGGAATCTGGAAAGCAAAGCAAAGCAGCTCCCAGAACAGCCCCAGAAACAGGAGCAATAGCCAGGGCGAGGCTTTCATCAACAGGCGTTTGCGCTGAGCCAGGGTCATCAGGATCCCTCCCGGATTCGGCCAATGTGGTCACGTAATTCGAACACCAGGTCGGCAAAGGGATCGGTGTAGGTGACGGAAAGCTCTCTGGGCCGGGGCAGGTTTACCGGCTTGCGAACCAGTATCCGGCCCGGGCCCTTGCTCATGACGTATACGGTATCGGCCAGAAAAACCGCTTCGCGAAGGTCGTGGGTTACCAGAACCACGGTAAAGGGCTCTTCCTGCCATAAATCCCGGACCATGCACCAGAGTTCCTCACGGGTGAAGGCATCCAGTGCGCCAAACGGTTCGTCCAGCATCAGCAGGGAGGGGCGGTGGATCAGTGCGCGGCAGATTGACGCCCGCTGCTGCATGCCGCCGGACAGCTCCCAGGGATATTTGTGTTCGCAGCCGGCAAGGCCAACCCGCTTGAGCAGGGCGCGCCCCAGTTCTTCGAACTGTGTTTTTTCCCGGCGGAACTTGTGGCGGTACTCCGCCACTATCTCAAGTGGCAGCAGCACGTTTTCAAGGGTCGTGCGCCACGGCAGCAGGTTGGAGGCCTGGAACGCCATGCCAACACCCTTCTGCGGGCCCGCCACTTGCTTGCCCCCCAGATAGACATAGCCATCGCTCGGTGGCGCAAGCCCGGTGACCAGCTTCATCAGGGTGGACTTGCCACAGCCCGAAGGGCCCACCACCGCCACAAACTCATTTTCTTTCACGCTCAGGGAGATGTTTTCGATCGCCAGCGGGCCATCCTCTCCGTAACGCATGCTTACATTCTCAAACTCGACAAGGTTCATCTGGTACTCCGGTAGGCCAGGGAGCCCGGGTGCGCGGTACCCGGGCACAGGTGCGTCAATCGATCGAGCGCTCTGCCTGTGATGGCAGGTAGCTGCTGTCGAACAACTGCGTGAGTTGGTCTGACGGTTCCAGGTTATAGGAGGCCACCATGTCCGCCACGGCCCGCTCCATGCGCGCTTCGGTGATGGCGCCCAGACCTTCCGCGCGGGTTTCTTCGGTGATCACGTGGTTGTCCATGGCCAGTTTAAGGCGGCGCAGCTCCAGGTCCTGTTTGATCAGGCCATCCCGTTTTTTTACATAGGTAATCGCGGTTTCAGGATCTGCGATGGTTTCTTTCAGCGCTTTGTTGAAGGCTCTCAGAAAACCTTTGACCGCCTCCGGGTTCTGTTCGAGCAAGGCATCCTGGGCAATGATGGTATTGCCGTAGAACTCCACCCCGTAATCCGGGTATTTCAGCGCCACGATGTTGTCCGGGGACACGCCGCGGGCTTCGAGGTTCAGCAGACTGGTGAAGTAGAAACCGGTAATGGCGTCTACCTCACCCCGGGCGAGCAGGGTTTCCCGGATGGCAGGATCGGCCGATTGCCACTCAACCGAGTCCACCGCCAGGTTGTTATGCCGCGCAAACGACGGCCAGGCTTTGCGGCCACCATCGAAAACGGGGGCGCCCAGAGTTTTGCCTGCCAGGTCTTCGGGCTTTTCAATGCCGGAGTCTTTCAGGGCAAACACCGCCGCAGGCATGGTGTTGTAGACCATATAAACAGCGGTTACGCCGGTTTCCGGGTTCTTTGAAGTGGTTTCTGTCAGCGCGCTGAAGTCGGCAAAGCCCATGTCGTAGGCATTGGTGGCTACGCGGGTAACCGCGCCTGCCGAGCCGTTACCGGCATCAATGGTGACGTTGAGCCCCTCACTCTTGAAGTAGCCTTTTTCGAGTGCCATCAGGAAAGGCGCAGAGGGCCCTTCGAAACGCCAGTCCAGGGTAAACCGAATGTCGGTATCAGCCTGGGCGAAGGTGCTCGCGGCCAAGGCGCCTGCCAGAGTGACGGCTTTTGACAGCCCCCTGAGCAGGCCGGGCTTTTGCTGTTTTGCTTTCATGGAGGTGTTCCTCGCTGTGTTTGGAATAGAGGTTTTGCGTACTCACAGGGAAAGTGCAATTGCCGTACCAGAGTCCCGGAACACCGGCCCGAGTGCCGCAAAACCTGACCACATGGTCTATTTTGTTGGCTTCCGGGCTCCACCGGGTGTTAAGAGAGTGCCCTGAAATGGCGCTCCGGCCTGGCCCTGTGGACCAAACCGGTGCCGCCAGGGCGTTATTGGCCAGCGTTATCCAGCCAGCCCCCCAGTGCGGTGCGTTCCTGCTCGGTCATGCCGCTGGCATTGCCCAGGGGCATGTAATGGGTGCGGACGGCTGCTTGCTGCACCCGGGCGGAATGGGCCAGCAGGTCAGTCAGCTGTTCCAGTACGATGCCGGCAGGCGGTGCCTGAAAGCCCGGATGCGCCGGCTCCCGGGCATGGCAGGCGGTACAGTGCTGGCGGAGCAGACCGGAAACCTCGGTATCGGTAGCCACAACGCGTTCAACAGCGGCGTCAGAATTGCGGTTGTCAGGGGCGAGGGCCCATACCAGAGCCAGGGTCAGCAAGGCAGAAAGCACCAGTATTCCGGGCTTATGGATGCCCCGGTGTTTCAGGTTGAAATAGTGACGGGCAAAGGCGGTGATAAAACCGATGGCCGCCAGAATGGCCCAGCCTTCGGGGTGGCCATACAACATGGGGTAGTGGTTGCTGATCATGATGAACAGCACCGGCAGGGTCAGGTAATTGTTGTGAGTGGAACGCAGCTTGGCGAGGTCTGCCAGCCGGGCAACCTCCGGCCCCGGTGTTTTGCCCTCGCGAACCGCGCTCACCAGGGCGCGCTGTGAGGGCATGATGCCCAGAAACACGTTGGCTACCATCAGGGTGCCGATCATCGCTCCGATATGAATGAACGCGCCCCGGCCACTGAAGATCTGGAACAGGCCCCAGGCAGCAAACACCAGGAGTGCGTAGAGCAGGGCGCCGAACAGCTTGCCATTGCCGGCCAGCGGGCTGCGGATCATCAGCTCATAAATGCCAAGCATCGCGGCGATACTGGCCAGCCCGAGGGCGGCGCCGGTGCCGGCGCCGAGACCGGCTTTGGCCGGGTCCAGCAGGTAGCCGGGGCTGCCCAGATAGTAAACCAACAGCAGCAGGGCCATGCCGCTGAGCCAGGTGCTGTAGGCTTCCCATTTGAACCAGTGCAGTTCCCTGGGCATCTGCTCCGGGCCCAGATGGTATTTGGCCACTTCATAAAAGCCACCACCGTGTATGGCCCAAAGGTCACCCTTGATGCCCCTGGCTTGCTTCCATTCCGGCGGCTCCCGAAGGTGGTTGTCCAGCCAGATAAAATAGAAAGATGCGCCAATCCAGGCGACGCCGGCAATCACATGAAACCAGCGAATAATCAGCCCAAGCCATTCAGTGAGATACGCCTCCATAGGGTCAGGCTCCTGTTGCCGTCAAAGAAAGGGGGGCAGGTTGTTCGTCTGCGTCAGGGCGCTGCCAGAGAAGCTGGCCGGCGACGGCAGTTGCGGCAATGGCCCGGTCATCGCCCAGAATCATCAGGTCAAAGAGCAATTCCTGCAGACTTTGGCCGGCACGGTGTTTCATCGCCGTGATGGGTGCGCCAAGCGGGTCCAGAACCACAAAATCGGCCTGGTTACCGGGGCGGAAATTACCCGTCTGGTCTTCCTGCTGCAGAACCCTGGCATTACCCAATGTGGCCAGGTAGAAAGCCAGCCAGGGTGTCAGTGTCTGGCCCCTGAGCCGGCACACCTTGTAGGCCTCTGCCATGGTGGCCAGCATGGACAGGCTGGTGCCGCCGCCGACGTCTGACGCCAACCCGACCTGAACACCAGCAGCGCGGGCGGAGCCCAGATCGAACAGGCCGCTGCCCAGGAAGGTGTTGGAGGTGGGGCAAAACGCGATGGACGTGCCTGTTTGTGCCAGCCGCTGGCGGTCTTCGTCGGCAATGTGGATGCCATGGGCAAGCACCGTATTCCGGCCCAGCAAACCATAGTGGTCGTACACATCCAGGTAGCTGTGTCGCTCCGGGAACAGTTGCCGGGTGAGTTCGATTTCACCGGTATTCTCAGCCCAGTGGGTCTGGATCAGGGCGTCCGGGAATGCCTGTGCCAGCTCACCAGCCAGCTGCAGTTGTTCCGGGCTTGAGGTAATGGCAAATCTGGGGGTGATGGCGTAGCGAAGGCGACCGCGGTTGTGCCAGCGTTTGGCCAGTTCGCAGCTGTCCCGATAACTTTCCCGGGCTGTGTCGGTCAGGTTCGCCGGCGCGTTCCTGTCCATCATGACCTTGCCGGCGGTCAGGGCCATGCCCCGGCTTTGTGCGCCCTCAAACACCGCATCAACCGAGGCCGGGTGCGAGGTGCAGAACACCAGGGCAGAGGTGGTGCCATGGCGCAACAGCAAATCCAGAAACCGGTCGGCTTCGCCCCTGGCCCAGCCGGCCTCACAGAACCTTGCTTCATGAGGGAAGGTATAGGTCTCCAGCCAGTCCAGAAGCTGGGTGCCGTAACTGGCCATCACCGCCAGTTGCGGCATATGCACGTGGGTGTCGATAAAGCCCGGCATAATCAGGCCCTCGGGCCAGTGCCGGATATCGGTTCCGCCGGGCAGGCGTGATATGAGTTCGGGGGCCGGCCCCGTGGCCAGTACCCGGCCCTGGTGAACGACCAGCAGGCCGTCCGGGTAGTACTCGTAACTGTCAGGTTCGGGCTCGGGGGCGTTGCCCGGGTCGTTGAGAAAATGGAGGATGTTGCCCCGGTAAGCCTGGCATCCCGCCGGAAACGCAAGTAATGGGTCCACGTCTATCAGCTCCCCCGGTAAGTGGAATAGCCCCACTGGTTCAACAGCAGGGGCACGTGGTAGTGGCTATCGGTGTCGGCAACGGTGAAGTCGATGGTCACTTCCGGGTAGAAGCAGTCCAGCTTGCGCTTTTGGTACCAGTCGCCGGTGGCAAAGCGCAGCCGGTAATGACCGGAATCGACCGGGCCGGATAACCATGAGGTGATCCGGCCATCCTGGTCGGTAGCGCCTTCGGCCATGAGTTGGGGGCCGCCTTCGATGATCCGTTCCAGCACAACCCGAACACCTGCGGCCGGTTTGCCGCTGCCGATATCGAGAACGTGGGTGGTGATCGGGCTCATAGCAGTTTCTCCAGTCGTAATTCGGTTATTTTTGCCTGCTCCTGTGCCGCGTTCTGCAGCTCCTCGGCCCGGGTGTTGCACAGGCGCTGTTCCAGCAGTTCCAGCATCTCCGGGGCGCTTTTGCCGGTGGCACAGACAATGAAAATGAATCCGAACTTGTCCAGGTAAGCCTGGTTGCCGGTGCTCAGTCTTTGCAGGGTGTCTTCATCCGCCTGCCGGGTGCCGGCCTGCTCGTCGCCGGCCAGGGTGCGGGTGCTGGCGTACTTTTTCCGAAGGCTGGCAAGGTTGCCGATTCTGGGATGGGCCTCGAACGCTTGCAGCCAGTCGGCTTCCGTCAACTGCGGCCAGAGTTGCCGGCACGCGGCGTAGAGGCTGCCGCGATCAGTGAAAGGTCGGGCGTTGAGCATGCCTTGCACCCAGGTATCTGCTGCGCAGCAGTTCCGCAGCAGTGGTTCCGCCTCGGCTGCTGGCAGTTGATTGAAATCGCCAAGGTTCATAAAGGGAGGTCTCCGGTTTCTTTGTCGGGTAGCAGGCCTTTGAGTTGCTGCCAGGATATGCCCCGTTTGGGCGCAGGGTTGCCAGGCTCTGCCGTCAGGGTGAGCAGCTCGGCCATGATGGAAACCGCGACTTCCATAGGGCGTTTGCCCGGCACGTCGGACCGCCCCACAGGACAGCGGATGCGGGCAATGTCGGTATCCGAAAAACCGCGATGGGCCAGGCGCTGACGAAAACGTTCGGCCTTGGTGGCAGAGCCGATCAGCCCGATACCGGCGGCGGTGCCGGCTGTGAGCAGAGCCCGGCAAAGCTCGAAATCCAGGTGGTGATTGTGGGTGACAATCAACACCTGCTGCTGGTTGCAAAGTTCAGGTGCATCGCCGGCGGGGTCATCGGTGTGGTGAATCCGGACATTGGCCGGTGGCCCGGCTGGAAACTGCTCTGGTCGCGGGTCAACCCAGGTAACGCGCCAGGGCAGTTCCGCCAGGATGGTCACCAGGGCCCTGGCCACGTGGCCGGCGCCAAAGATCACCAGTTGTTGTTGGCTACCCGGATGGGTTTCCAGAAGCACCGACACACTGCCGCCGCAGCACTGGCCAAGGCTTGCGCCCAGGGGAAAATGCGCCAGTTCACTCCGGTAAAGGCCCTTGGCCAGACGCTCCCGGGCCTGCTGGCAGATGCGGTGCTCCAGATGGCCGCCACCAATGGTGTCGTAACAGTGTTCTCCGGTGATCACCATTTTGGTGGCGGGCTCCCGCGGTACCGAGCCGGTCACACCCAGCACGGTGATCAGGGCATAGGGCTCACCACGCTGCTCACAGAGGGCGACCGCCTGGTGCCAGTTAAGGGGCGTTGCCATCATTGTCCGTTCTCCTGTTGGTTTACCCAGCGCCGGGTTTCGGTAACGGCATTCAGTACACGTTCCGGTGTCGCCGGCGTGTCCAGTGGCGGGCTGAAGCGGTAGTCGCTGAGGCTGGATACCGCGTCGCGAAGCGCGCTCCACACTGAAATGCCAAGCATGAACGGGGGTTCGCCCACGGCTTTGGAGTGGAATACCGTGGCTTCGTGGTTGGGGCTGTCTTTCAGCAGCGCTACCCGCAGGTCTGGCGGGCAATCGGAAACGGCGGGAATTTTGTAGGTGGCTGGGCCGGTGGTCAGTAACCGGCCTTCGGCGCTGTACACCAGCTCTTCCGTGGTGAGCCAGCCCATGCCCTGAATGAAGCCGCCTTCAATCTGACCCATGTCGATGGCCGGGTTCAGGGAGCGCCCGGCATCGTGCAGAATGTCGGTACGCAGCACCCGGTATTCACCAGTCAAGGTGTCGACTACGACCTCGGAGCAGGCGGCACTGTTGGTGTAGTACAGAAACGGCCGGCCCTGACCGGCGTCGTGGTCATAGTGGATCTTCGGTGTGGCATAGAAGCCGCTGGAGGACAGGGATATCCGGTGCATGTAGGCGGTCTGGATAAAGTCTTCCCAACTCAGGCAGTGGTCTCCGATATGAACCTGGTTAGCATGGAACCGCACGTGTTCTTCCGGCACATTCCAGTGGGATGAAGCAAAGGCGGTCAGGCCACCCAGTATCTTTTCGCAGGCATCAAGCGCAGCCATGCCATTGAGGTCGGAACCGGAAGAGGCCGCCGTGGGGGAGGTGTTCGGTACCTTATCGGTGCGGGTAGCGGAAACCTTGACCCGCGCCACGTCCACCTGAAAGGCGGTTGCGACCACCTGCGCTACCTTGATGTACAGGCCCTGGCCCATCTCGGTACCGCCGTGATTTACCTGAATGCTGCCATCGGTGTAGATGTGCACCAGTGCACCGGCCTGGTTCAGGTGTTTTGCGGTAAAGGAGATGCCGAACTGCACCGGGGTCAGCGCCAGCCCGCGTTTCAGCACCGGGTTGCGGGCATTCAGGGCAATGATTTCCTGGCGCCGCTGGCGGTAAGCGGAGCTGCGTTCCAGTTGTGCGATCAGTTCCGGCAGCACCTGTTGTTCGATGGTCTGGCCATAGTGGCTGACATCGCGGCCGGGGCCGAATAGGTTGAGTTTGCGGATATCCAGGGGGTCTTTGCCCAGATGGCGGGCAATGTCGTCCATGGCCTGTTCGATGATCATCATGCCCTGGGGCCCACCAAAGCCCCGGAACGCGGTGTTTGATACCGTGTGGGTCTTGCACCGGTGGCCAACCACCCGGGCCTGGTCCAGGTAGTAGGCGTTGCAGGCATGGAACATGGCCCGGTCGACAATGGCATCTGAAAGGTCCGGAGAATAACCGCAGCGCCCGGCCACCATAAGGTCCGCGCCTTTGATCAGCCCCGAGTCGTCAAAACCGATGTGGTAGGTGTTGAAGAAATCATGGCGTTTGCCGGTTTGCACCATGTCGTCTGAGCGCGACAAGCGGTATTTGACCGGGCAGCCGGTCACCCGGGCCAGCAGTGCCGCCACGCAGGCCAGCGGTGCTGCCTGGGTTTCCTTGCCACCAAAGCCGCCCCCCATGCGGCGTACTTCAGCCTGCACGCAATGGATGGGCAAGCCCAGCACTTCGGCCACCAGCTTCTGCACCTCACTGGGGTGCTGGCTGGAGGTATGGACGAACATGCCGCCATCTTCGGTGGGCTCCACCAGGCAGGCCTGGCCCTCCAGATAAAAGTGCTCCTGACCGCCGATGTGTTGCTGGCCTTTAAGCTGGTGGCGGGCGCCGGCGATGGCCTGGTCCGGGTCACCCCGTTGCTGGCGCCGGCCCGGCCGCACAAACAGCTGGTGTTCCAGGGCATCCTGAACGGTGATGACGGCTTCCAGTGGCTGATAGTTCACGATGGCTTTGCGGGCCGCTTTGCGGGCCGCCTCGTGACTGGTCGCGGCAACGGCGAACAGCGGCTGGCCGATGTGTTCAACCGTGTCCTGGGCCAGCACCGGATCACCGGGGAACACCGGGCCGATATCCAGGTGGCCGGGTACATCGGCAGCGGTAATGACCGCGACAACGCCGGGGCTGGCAAGAACCCGGGACAGGTCCATCTCCAGAATCCGGGCATGGGCCTGTTCGCTATGGCCCACGGCCGCGTGCAGCAGGCCTTC
This sequence comes from Marinobacter sp. UBA5687, assembly GCF_002420325.1. NCBI lineage: Bacteria > Pseudomonadati > Pseudomonadota > Gammaproteobacteria > Pseudomonadales > Marinobacteraceae > Marinobacter > Marinobacter sp. UBA5687. The sequence continues at coordinate 40,427 of NZ_DIHV01000057.1, read as the reverse complement.
GGGGGCAGGCAGGTCATCGATATACCGGGCCTGGCCACTGGTATGCAGCCAGGCACTGTCGTGTTCGACGCCGGTGCCCACTACGCCCAGAGCGCTGTGGGCCGGGGTGGGGGTATTGAGCGGAAGTTTACGCATAGTCGGTCACCATGAGCGGGGTATCCCGGTGATGCAGGTCGGAGTTTTCGAGTAGTGCCCTGTAAAGCAGATTGCCCGCGACCTGTAACCGGTAAGCGGAAGAAGCCCGCACGTCGGTCAACGGGGAGAAGTCGTCGCTCAGCGCTTTTATAGCCTGCTCAACAGAACGTTGATTCCAGGGTTTGCCCAGCAGCGCGGCTTCTGTAAGGCGTGCGCGGGCAGGGGTTGCGGCCATACCGCCGTAGGCGAGTCGGCAATCCTGAACCACACCGTTCCGAAGGGTCAGCCGGAAAGCTCCGAGCACCGCGGAGATATCGTCATCGAGCCGTTTTGAAACCTTATAGATGAACAGGCGCTGGTTGGGCTCGGGAACGGGGATGTGGATGGAATGGACAAACTCGCCGGGCTGCAGGTCGGTTTGCCGGTAGCCCTTGAAGAACTGTTCTGCCGGGAGTTCCCTGGCCCCCTCCGGGCCTTCCAGTACCAGGGTGGCATCGAGCGCTATCAATGCCGGCGGCATATCGCCAATGGGGGAGGCGTTGGCGATGTTGCCGCCGAGGGTACCCCGGTTGCGCACCTGCAATGAGCCTAGCCGTTCCAGCAGGTGGTCGAAGGCCGGCCAGAGCCCGGACAGCTGGCTGTGGAACTGCCGGTAGGGGGTGGCGGCCCCGATCACCAGGTGGTTTTCTTCCAGCTGGCAGCCATTCAGTTCCCGCACTCGCTCCAGGCTAATCAGCTTGGGCAGGGTTTTCAGCTGTTGGGTGATCTCCAGCACAAGGTCCGTACCTCCGGCAATCAGCCGGGCATCCGGGTGAGCGCGCAACAGGCGTTTGAGCTGAGGCAGGGCTGCCGGGGCGTAGTATTGATTGCCGTTCCGGGCTTCCAGACTGGTCATCGAGGTGTCGTCAACCGTTGCGAGCCCATCCGCTTTATCGGCCCTGGCCAGATACCGGGCAGGGTGGTTATCGGAGCCAGGTTGCCAGCTTTGCACCAGCGCCTGCCGGCCGGCTTCCATGATCGGCCGGTAGCCGGTACAGCGACACAGGTTTCCGGCCAGGGCCTCCATCAGTTTGTGGTCGTCGGCGTCGCCCGGTGCAGATTCGCTGTGCAGGGCAATCAATGACATGACAATGCCCGGGGTGCAAAAACCGCACTGTGCCCCGTGGCAGTCCATCAGGCTCTGCTGAACCGGGTGTGCCGGCTGTTCCCGAAAGGCTTCAATGGTCAGCAGGTGCTTGCCCTGCAGGCTGCCAATCAGGGTGATGCAACTGTTAATGGCTTCATAGCGAATTTGACCGTTCTTGTCTGGCGCCCCGGTAATCACGGTGCAGGCGCCGCAATCTCCGGAGCCGCAGCCTTCTTTGGTACCGGTAAGCCGCTTTTTGGTGCGTAGCCACTCCAGAATGCTCTGGTTTGGGTCGGCCTGGTCAATTTTTTCGGCACGGCCGTTGAGAACAAATTCGATCACCTTGGTCTCCGCTTCTGCTGTCTGGAAAGGGGATTCCGGGGCCTTGCACCTATAAGGCAGGCGCCAGGATCAGTTTCTTTTCCAGAGCTTCTGCAAAAAGCTGACCAACTGGTTAGCTCTGTTCAAATCAAGCACCAATTCATTTTTGGCAAGGTTATTGCTCAGCTACCAAATGTTGATTGGTTGGTCAGATTCTTTATGGCCGGACCTGACCCAGACTACGAGGAGACCGGGAATGGCAGTTTCTGCTCAGAGGTTAAAGCTGCAGGGGATCGTGAAAGATTACCCGGGATGCCGGGCTAACGACGGCGTAGACCTTACTGTGGGCGCCGGCGAGATCCACGCCCTGCTGGGGGAGAATGGCGCGGGCAAAAGCACGCTGATGAAAATCATCTATGGCGTGGTTCAGCCGGATGCCGGTCGTATTGTCTGGAATGGCCACCCGGTGACAGTGGAGAACCCTGCCCGGGCCCGGCAGTTGGGCATAGGCATGGTCTTTCAGCACTTCTCTTTGTTTGAAACCCTGACCGTGGCGGAAAACATTGCGCTGGGCCTGCCGGCAGATGAGGTTCGCGACCGGGGCGCACTGGAGCAGCGTATCCGGGAGGTGTCCGAACACTATGGGATGGCACTGGACCCCCGGCGCTTTGTCAGCACCTTGTCTATGGGGGAGCGGCAACGGGTGGAGATTGTCCGCTGCCTGGTTCAGGAAAGTACCCTGCTGATCCTGGACGAACCCACTTCGGTACTGACACCCCAGGAAGTGGCCACACTGTTCAAAACGTTGCGCAAACTGGCCAGGGACGGCTGCAGCATTCTGTTTATAAGCCACAAGCTGGAGGAAGTCAGAAGCCTGTGCGATCAGGCCACGGTGTTGCGCCAGGGCCGGGTGAGCGGACATTGCCAGCCGAAAGACTTATCTGCCTCAGACATCGCCCGCCTGATGGTGGGCGACGATACCCCGATTTCAACCCAGGTCAGCGCTGCCCAACCGGGTGACACCCTGCTGCAGGTGCAGGAGCTGAGCTGGCAAACGGATGACCCTTTCGGCACCAGCCTGAAGAACATCGGTTTTTCCTTGCGCGCAGGCGAGATCGTCGGCATTGCCGGGGTGGCCGGAAACGGACAGGAGGAACTGCTCAAGGTTTTGTCCGGAGAGATCACCCTCAAGGGCGAGGCCATTCGTTTCACCGGCGAGGCGATTGACCGCCTGCCTCCCGGGGCACGGCGAGCCCGGGGGCTGGCTGTGGTGCCCGAGGAGCGGCTGGGCCGGGGCGCCGTGCCGGTGATGTCGCTGGCCGACAATGCGTTGCTGACCGCTGCAGGGCAGAGCCTGGTGCGGCGTGGTGTGATTCGGCGGCAACGGGTTCGGGAGTTTGCCAGAGACGTCATTTCACGCTTTGGCGTGCGCTGCTCTGGCGAGCAAAGCAGCGCCTCGAGCTTATCCGGCGGCAACCTGCAGAAATACATTCTCGGCCGCGAAGCCTGTCAGTCACCAAGGCTTCTGGTGGCCTCCCACCCAACCTGGGGTGTGGATGTGGGCTCGGCGGTGGCTATTCATCAGGCGCTGGTAAAACTGCGCGATGAGGGCGCCGCCATCCTGCTGATATCCGAAGACCTGGATGAGCTCTACCAGCTCTGTCACCGGATGGGCGCCATCTGTAATGGCCGGCTGTCACCATTGGCCCCGGCTTCTGAGTTGAGCATAAATCAACTCGGGCAGTGGATGGCGGGAAACTTCAAGGCGGAGGAGTTTGCTGATGCTGCAGCTTGAGCGCCGCCCTGAAGCCTCTACCACCCTGCGCTGGTTATCGCCTCTGCTGGCCCTGGCCCTGACGGTCGCAACCGGCTTCCTGTTATTCCTCGGCATGGGTAAAGACCCGATCCAGGCCCTGACCTTCTTCTTTATCACGCCGATCAGTGACCTCACCGGACTTGCCGAGCTGGGCCTGAAAACCGCGCCTTTGTTGCTGTGTGCCGCCGGGCTGACGGTCTGCTTCCGGGCCAGAATCTGGAATATCGGTGCCGAGGGCCATTTCCTGATTGGCGCGGTGGCGGCCAGTGCTGTTGCGGTTTCGGTGGGGGAGGCCGGTGGATTCCTGGTTTTGCCGGCGGTTCTGCTGGCGGGCATTGCCGGTGGTATGGCATGGGCGGCGATTGCGGCGTTTCTCAAGACTCACCTGAACTGCAACGAAATCCTCACCACCATCATGCTCAATTACATCGCCCTGAACCTGCTGCTCTATGCGGTGCACGGGCCCCTGAAAGATCCCTACGGGTTTGGCTTTCCCCAGTCGGTGATGTTTGCCGATGCGGCTTTGTTGCCAGCGCTGATTAACGGCACGCGGCTGCACATCGGCCTGGCCTTCGGGTTGCTGGCGGCTGTCGCAGTATGGGTGCTGTTTGCCCGCAGCTTCATCGGCTACCAGTTGAACGTGGTGGGTGAGGATCATCGGGCGGCGGCGTTTGCCGGGTTCAGTGCCAGACGGCTGACCTGGTTTGCGCTGCTGGTTGGTGGCGCAACTGCGGGGCTGGCTGGCGCCGCGGAAGTGACCGGGCCGATCGGACAGCTGGTGCCCCAGGTGTCGCCGGGCTATGGCTACACCGCGATCATTGTGGTGTTTCTGGGCCGGATGCATGCCCTGGGCATTATTGCCGCCAGTGCCTTGCTGGCTCTGACCTTTATTGGCGGCGAGATGTTGCAGATTGCCATGAACATGCCCAAGGCGGTGACCGCCATGTTCCAGGGAATGCTGCTATTCTACCTGCTCACCTGCGATGCCTTTATTCACTACCGGATTCGTTTTCGCCGGCCTTTACCGGCAGGCCTGTCCCAACCCGCCGCCCCGGCCGGCCAGGAGCTCTGATATGGACCTGTTGACCAACATTCTTGCCGCCACGATGGTGGCCGGCACCCCGCTGCTGCTGGTGGCCCTGGGCGAACTGATCTGTGAGCGCTCCGGCGTTCTCAACCTGGGGCAGGAGGGCATGATGCTGATGGGCGCGGTGGCCGGGTTCATCGCGACCTTGTCTACCGGCAGCCTGGCCGCCGGGGTTGTTGTCGCCATGCTGACCGGGCTGGCGATGTCGATGTTGTTCGCCGTTATGGCAGTGACCCTCTCCGCCAACCAGTACGCCGCCGGGCTGGCGTTAACCATCTTCGGCACGGGCCTGAGCGCCTTCGTGGGTGCCGGCTTTGTCGGCCAGTCCATCGAGGGTTTTGAAAAAATTGCGATCCCCCTGTTGAGTGATCTTCCAGTGCTGGGTCGGGCGCTCTTCACCCAGGATTTGCTGGTGTATTTTTCCTGGCTGGTGTTTGCAGGTGTTGCTCTGTTCCTGCGCTTCAGCCGCGGCGGCCTGGTTCTGAGGGCCGTTGGGGAGTCGCCAGGTGCGGCCAACGCCAATGGCTTGCGGGTACTCACCGTGCGTTACCTTGCGGTGGCCTTTGGCGGGGCCATGGCCGGCCTTGCCGGTGCCTATCTGTCGCTGGCCTACACCCCAATGTGGACCGAGAACATGACCTCAGGCCGGGGCTGGATAGCGCTGGCGCTGGTGGTGTTTGCCAGCTGGCGCCCCGGGCGCTTGCTGTTGGGTGCTTACCTGTTCGGGGCGGCCTCCATTCTTCACCTGGTGCTCCAGGGGCTGGGCTGGCGCAGCCCCACCGAGTTGCTGGCGATGCTGCCCTACGTGGTCACCATCCTGATGCTGATTCTTTTGTCGTTCGACCCGGTACGCACCCGGTTGAACACCCCGCTGTCTCTTGGCCAGCCCTACCGGCCGGGACATTAACTAAAACGATGTACTGCTAACAACCGATGACCCAAAAAAGTAACCAGAGAGGCTATGCCATGAAAGCACTTCGTAAAACCCTGATCGCAAGCTGCGTTGCTGCAGCCTGTTTTGCGCCTGCTGCCCATGCCGAGAAGTTCTTCGGTGGCTCCAGTATCTCCATCCTGCACAGTGCCGATTACCAGGGCGTTCAGTTCGACGCCGGTGGTAACGGGGGAGTGGAATACGAGGCGACCTACTTTACGTTCGAGAACGTGACCGCCCACAACTGGGGTGGCACCTTCTTCTTTATCGACCGGGAGCAGCCTCAGGGAGACCTTGAAGGTACCGACAACGTATACGGTGAATTCGCGCCCAATATCAGCGGCAGCTGGCTGACAGGCCAGGATTTGTCGTTCGGGCCGGTGAAAGACATCACCCTGGCCGGGCAGTACGAATTTGGCGGCGGTACCGAGGCAAACAACTACATGTACGGTTTCGGCCTGGCGTGGGACGTGCCTGCGTTCCGTTACTTCACTACATCTTTCTACTACGTTGATAACAGCGAGATCAGTGATGACTGGCAGATGACGGTCACCTGGGGCCTGCCGTTTGATGTGGGTGCGGCGAAATTCCTGGTGGATGGTTACATCGACTGGTCCACCTCGGCCAGTGATCACGAGTCCGAGTTCCAGTTCACGCCCCAGATCAAGCTGGACGTGGGTAACTTCATGGGCAACCCGGGCGTGCTCTACGCCGGTATTGAGTACCAGTACTGGAACAACAAGTTTGGCCTGAACGAGACGCTGGTAGACACCCAGAGTTCAGTCAGCGCACTGGTGAAATTCCACTTTTGATCCATTTCAGGAGTCCATCGGAATGGAAAGGGTGGACTCCTGAATCACCGGACAACAAGTGAGTGAACCATGACCAGATCACTGTCAGTGCAGCAGAACACATCTGAAGCGGGCCGGAGCTACCGGCCTGGCCGGATCCGGGAGCGGAACCGGGAAGCCATTCTGCAGGCGGCCGAGCAGGAGTTTGCCCTGCACGGCTACAAGGGCACCACCATCCAGAATATTGCTGAACGGGCCGGCTTGCCGAAGTCCAACGTGCTTTATTACTTCAGCAACAAAAAACGCATGTACAGCGCCATGTTCGACGACATTCTGCTGCGCTGGAACAAAGTATTCTCGGAAATAAAACCGGACGACGATCCGGCTACTGCACTGGAAACCTTTATTCGCACCAAGGTGAACATGTCGCAGCAATACCCGCTAGCGTCACGATTGTTTGCCATGGAAATCATTCAGGGCGCGCCCTTCTTGCTCGACCACCTGCGCACCAACATGCGCGAGTGGGTGCGGGGCAGGGCGTCGGTAATCCAGCACTGGATTGATGAGGGCAGGATGGCGCCGGTGGATCCGGTACAGCTGATTTTCCTGATCTGGTCGTCGACCCAGCATTATGCCGATTTTCAGGTGCAAATCCTGATGGTGGAAAACAAGGCAGAGTACGAGCCAAGGGACTTCGAGCATGCCGCAGATTTTCTTGTTGACGTTATTCTAAGAGGCTGCGGCCTGGAGCGACCTGGATGAATGAAGGTAAAGCCTACCCAAGGGACATGTGCGGTTACGGTGAACATCCGCCCCACGCGCAGTGGCCCGGTAATGCACGTATCGCGGTGCAGTTTGTACTGAATTACGAAGAAGGCGGCGAGAACTGCGTGCTGCACGGCGACGAACACTCGGAAACCTTTCTATCGGATATCATCGGTGCCGCGCCTTACCGTGACCGGCACATGAGTATGGAGTCGCTGTACGAGTACGGCTCCCGCGCCGGGGTCTGGCGGGTGTTGCGGGAATTTCGGCGCCGTGGGCTGCCGCTGACCGTATTCGGTGTGACCATGGCCATGGCCCGCAACCCGGAGGTGGTCAAAGCGTTTATTGAAGACGGCCATGAAATCGCCTGCCATGGCATGCGTTGGATTCATTATCAGGGGATGAGTGAGTCCGAAGAGCGGTGCTACATGCAGCTTGCCATAGAGCAGCACCAGGCACTTACTGGCGAGCGCCCGCTTGGCTGGTACACCGGCCGTGACAGCCCTAATACTCGCAGACTGGTGGTTGAGACCGGGGGCTTCCTGTACGACAGCGATTACTATGGCGATGACCTGCCATTCTGGACGGAAGTTTCCAGCTCCGATGGCCATAAACATCCCCATCTGGTGGTTCCCTATACACTCGAAGCGAACGACATGCGGTTTGCCTCACCCCAGGGCTTCAATACCGGCGAACAGTTCTTCCAGTACCTGAAAGACAGTTTCGACGTGTTGTATGCCGAAGGGCTAGAGGTGCCGAAGATGCTGTCGGTTGGGCTGCATTGCCGCCTGATCGGCCGGCCCGGAAAATTCCGCGCCTTGCAGCGTTTTCTTGACTACCTCGAACAGCAAGACCGGGTATGGGTGTGCCGCCGGGTTGATATTGCCCGGCACTGGCGAGCGCACCATCCCTTTGAGTCACAACCCACCTCGAGTATCTGCCATGACTGATGTAATGATTGCCCCTTTACCCGAAGGCCCTGAGTTCGCCCGGCAGGGGCTTAACCTGGCCGACAGTTCTCTGGGGGCCGAGGTTCTGGAAGTCACCGACGAGTTCTTTGCTCCCCGCGAACGAATGCTGTCACCTGAACCGGCCGCTTTCTACCCCGATCGTTACGACGACCACGGCAAGTGGATGGACGGCTGGGAAACCCGCCGGCGGCGGACCACAGGCCACGACTGGTGCATTGTCCGGCTGGCCATGCCGGGCGTGCTGACCGGTGTGGACTTTGACACCAGTTTCTTTACCGGTAACTTCCCACCGGCGGCATCACTGGAAGCCTGTTACAGCCCTGCCGCCGCGCCTGATGGCAACAGCGAGTGGGTTCCGCTGGTACCGGCTACCGAACTGGCCGGCAACGACCACCGGTTTTGTGCCATTACCTCTGACCAGCCCTGGACCCATGTGCGTTTGCACATCTACCCGGACGGCGGGCTTGCGCGCCTGCGGGTTTATGGCAGGCCCTGGGTAGACTGGAGCCAGGTAGCCCCCGGCCAATCTATTAACCTGCTGGCCCTGGAATGCGGTGCCGACCAGGTGGCCTGGAGCGACGCCCACTATGGTGAGCCCAGAAAACTGTTACGCCCCGGGCGGGGCATCAATATGGGCGATGGCTGGGAAACACGGCGTCGGCGAGAACCAGGCAATGACTGGTGCATTCTGGCCCTCGGCCATAAAGGTATTCCGGAAAGCATTGAGGTAGACACGGCGCACTTCAAAGGCAACTTTCCGGCTGCATGCTCGATTCAGGCAGCGTGTGTGGAAGCCGATGAGGGCACGGCCGCTTCGTTGGTCACCCAGAGCATGTTCTGGCCGACCTTAATGGAGCGCCAGTCCCTTGAGGCGGATGCCATAATGAAGTTCACGGACCTCAAGGAGCTTGGAGCCATAACTCACATCCGCTTCAACATGATTCCGGACGGTGGTGTAAGTCGGCTTCGGTTATTCGGGAAGCCGGTTCTGTGAGCGTGTTACGACTAATAGCGGTTGAGCGGCTCACCCGCGAAGCTTTCGAGCCCTTCGGTGACGTAATTGACACTCACGGCCCGGCACCTTTGTTGATCAACCAGGGCCGGACTGAGCGATTCCACAACCTGGCGAGTATCGAGTGTCTGGGCGATGGCGCCCGGGCAATCCTCTCCATTTTCCGGGGCCAGCCGCTTTCACCGCTGGAGATCCACATGATGGAACGACACCCCCTCGGGAGTCAGGCGTTTGTGCCAATGGGCGGTGGCGACTTCCTGGCGGTGGTGGCACCTCCCGGCAACTTTGATGAAACGGCGGTGAGGGTTTTCCTAGCCAGAAGCGGGCAGGGTGTGAACTACCGGCCGGGTACCTGGCACGCGCCGCTGCTGCCTCTGGAAGCTGACTCCGACTATCTGGTGGTGGATCGCGCTGGTCCGGGGGCCAACTGCGACGAAGTAATGCTGAAGACCCCAATACAACCGGTTATGCCTGAGGATGACTGATGAATGAGTTACCTGTGATTTCGCTGAAAGGTTTACGCGGCCCTGATCTGGCTGAGCGCCAGGCAACGGCGGCGGAATTAGGACGGGCCTGTCGTGATATCGGCTTTTTCTATGTTAGCGATCACGGCATCCCGGAGGGTGTTTGTCATAACGTATTTGATCTGGCCAGGCAGGTATTCCAGTTGCCAGCCGAGCAGAAGCAGCAGATGTCGATCAGGTTGTCTCCGCACAATCGCGGTTATGTGGCGCTGGCGGATGAAAGACTGAATCCGCAAGCCGGCGCAGACCGGAAAGAGGCCTTCAACATTGGCACCGATTTCCCGGCAGACCACCCAGATGTGCTGGCAGGAAAGCCGTTCCGGGGTGTTAATTTCTGGCCGCCGATTGAGGGCTGGAAGGCCGGGGCGCTGGGTTATTTTGATGAATGCCTGGAACTTGGTCGCCTGATCCATCGTGGCTTTAGCCTGGACCTTGGTCTGCCGGAAACCTTTTTTGAACGCCATTTGGAGCAGCCAATCGCGACTTTGAGAATGCTCCGTTATCCGCCTGGGTCGGATGCCCATGTCCGGGAAGATGCAGGAGCTGGCACTCATACGGATTATGGCAACATCACTATTCTCGCCACTGATGGTGTCGCCGGATTGCAGGTGCGCAGCCGGACAGGACAGTGGCTGGATGCTCCCCACGTCCCGGGCGCGTTTGTGTGCAATATTGGTGACTGCCTGATGCGCTGGACTAACGACACCTATCTTTCAACTCCGCACAGGGTGAAAGCGCCAGAGCGCGAACGTTACTCCGTGGCGTTTTTCCTGGAAGTGGAGCCGGATGCGGTGGTGGACCCCCGGGATGTAAAACCGAACGAAGCGCCCAAGTATGAGCCGATACGATGTTCGGACTACCTTGCCGGGCGGTTGAACGCAACGTATGAACATCGGAAGGAATGAGACTGAATGTTGCAGGCACAAAAAAAGCCGCCCAGCAAAGCTGTAAGCGACTTCTTCTGCAGGATTGGTAGGACCACGCGGATTCGAACCGCGGACCTCTACCATGTCAAGGTAGCGCTCTAACCAACTGAGCTATGGTCCTGTCCTGCAACGGGGTGGAAATATACGGATTTCGGGTGCCCTGGTCAACCTCTTTGCGGGGGATTTTTCGCTTTCATCAGGGCCTTGATGGCGCGGCTCAGGGCGTTCCAGCGATTGACCAGAAGCGCGGCAAAAATCAGCGCGCAGCCGGCTATTTGCAGCAGGGTCATGGTCTCGCCGAACCAGGCAACCGCGAAGACAGCAACCCACACCGGTTCCAGTACCAGTATCACTACACCGTGGCTGTTCACCGACAGGCTCTGGGCATAGGTCTGCAACAGAAAACGTCCAGCTGTGGCAATCAAGGCACTGGCCAGTACCCAGACATAGAGCATGGGTTCGGGGTTGGTCAGTGTGTGAGTCCAACGCTCGCTGATGGCGGACTCCGCCAGGGTCACGGTCCCAACGGTAAGCAGGGCAATGGCCGTCAGCGGCAGTGCCGGTACTTTCTTTTTCTCCACCGATTTGCCTTGCTTGTCGACCACGATGCGTTGGTTGGCGGCGCGGGTATTGAGCGTGAAGTACAGGGCAAAGATGGTTGCCGCCAGAACGAAATAGAGCTGCCCCGGGTCTGGCCTGAAGCCGTTTTCGAGGGACAAAAGCGCCAGACCGGCCACCGCAATCGGTATCGCCAGCCAGGTGCTCAAAGGCTGCTGTTCGCCAAATACTGTACGGGCAATGATCGGGACAATCACCACGCCCAGGCTGGTCAGAAACGCGCCTTCGCCCATGCTGTCGGTGTGATACAGCCCCATGATCCAGCAGGTCATGGCAATGCCGAACACAAAGCCCACACCCAGGCTTCGGAGTATCTGGTCCCGGGTAAGCCTTAACAGCGAGGGTAAGGCCAGCAGGGCGAGAAAGGAGCCGGCAATCAGAAAGCGAGCCGCCATGAACATCAGGGGCGGCATCATTAAAACTGCCTCTTTAGACAGCATCCAGCCAATCGCCGCCAGCAGGGTAACGAGTACCAGGTAAAGATCAGATTTGTGGGCGTCAGACATGATTGAACCGGCATCAATAAAAATCAGAGGGCTCAATCTATAGTTTGCGAATTAAAAAAGATAGCAGCGAAAACCGAGGGAGTGGCTCATCCCTGAGCCTTTGCAACAACGATCGATCAGTTGTTGAGTGTGGTGTATACAAGATTGGACAGGCTGGTCTGGCTGGAGTTCGGCACTTCAATGTACTGGTCGCCAGAGCCCCAGAACTGCCACCACGCACGCTGATTGTAGGTGCGGCTGGCAAAGTCCACACGCAGGCCGTTCAGGGTGGTGTTGTTCACCACGGGGACAGCGGTGTTGCCGGTCTGGGTATTGATCACGTCGCCATGGTTTGCGCCCTCGCTCATTAGCACCGGGTAGTGGTTGTAATACAACCCGGACGGGCCGTTCTGTCCGCTGACTTTACCGGCCAGGCTGATGCTGTTGGAGCAGGAATCAATACCGCTGGCATTGGTTGCTCCGCAGGCTGAATGGGTGGGAACAACGCCATCGTCGGTGCCATCAATAAAGGGTTTGGTGATACCTCCGTAGGATGAGCCACCGCCAACGAACCGCAGGCGCGGAATGCTGTTGGGGCTGACGGCCAGGTTGCGGGCAACGTTGGTCTGCAAGTCGTTGACCACACCCAGATTATCCGGCTCCGGGTCAATGCCGGTAAAGGCTTTGACCGCCTGTTTCACCGGCCAGTTGTACCAGCTGTCGTTGTAGGCAATGCTCACGGCCAGGTCGGCCAGTTCCGTGCCACCACCGGCACCGGCCATGTCCAGTACTGCCAGGATTTTCAGCGGTTGCAGGCCTTCCGATTGCAGCCAGCGCGCCTGGTTTTCCAGCAGATGGCGGGTTACCAGATCGCCGGTGGAGTGGGTAACAACAACGAAGTAGTCATTACACAGCCCTTGCTGACTGATCTGCCGCAGTTGCTGAAAAGCCTGCTGGGCGATCTGGCCTTCTACCCGGCCATTGCTGGCCCAGTCGATACGGGCTTCGGCCCGGTTCAGCCAGTATTCCCGCCAGTTATCTTCGCCGGCCTGCTGGACTTCCTGGAAGTTGGCCGGTGGATTGGACAGATCATCCATCATGAAGCCGTGAACCAGGATCACATTGTGGCCGGCCAACTGCGCACTTGCGCCAGTGGCAAACAGGCCGCCAGCCAGCGCTGTCGCGAGGGCGGTTTTCTTCAGGCATCCTCTTCTTTTCATTGTCATTGGTTGCTCCGTTTCTTTCCGATTTATTGTTGTGGTGTTATCAGAACTTGTCCGCCAGCTGCCGGAGCAGGGCGGCCCGTTGCTCTGATTCGGGATTCATCGCCGGCTGGTCTCGGAGGCCGTCCAGATCCGGCGGTGAAAATTCATAGCCTTCCTCGGGGCCGAAGGCGTAATCGGTGCGGTCGCCCGGTGTGGCGGGTAACCGGCGTATCTGCAAATGCCTGAGTTGCAGGGGGCCCTGAATGTCGCGATTGGCTAACACGCTGCCATGGGCTTTCAGGCGAATGAGGGCCGAGCTGCTGCCCAGAGACGTTTCCTGTTGCAATTGGGCCAGCGGGATTTCGCCGCTGTAGAGCTGTGCAGAGAGGGCGTAATAGCCAGATTGCTCCGGGTCGAAGCGCACGGGGATGACCAGGTCGTTCCCAGATACATAGGCAGTCTCCAGACCCTCGAAGCTGCCCAGATCGGGTTCGATGGTCAGTGAAGACACATGTCGAACGGGCTTGCCGTCTACCCGGGCTTCCACAATCAACCGGTACTCGCCGGGAGTATGATCAGAACTGACGGTGCCCTGGTAATAACCGGGGTCTGCATTCTCCAGCTCGGCAGAGGCTACCCGGTCCCGCTCTACGGCGGTCTCCAGGGTGGCGGACAGAGACTGGCCGAACACCTGGCGACCTTTCAGGGACGCTACCACCAGAATCGGCTCACCCTGGCTGAAGCGGAATTTGTCCAGCGTCACTACAAATCTGCCATCGCCCTCCAGCGGAAGCACGACCGGGTGGTAGCGGTTACCCTGGTAAGCCTCTGCCTGAGCTTTGGTCAGCGGCACCGAATAGTCCGGGTACCGAATGGTCTGTTGGTATTCGTCTGCGACACTTGCCAGCATGAACCCCAATGCGTTATCGGAGGGTGGTTTGGAAACAGGCGCGGCAGGTTTGGCCTCGGCGGCCGACTCCTGACTGGAAACCGTTTCCGGAACGGAAGTGGTGGTGTCTTGCTGAAGGCCCCGGAAGCTGCCCTCGTTCTCGGCAGAGAGCAGCCACACGGTGCCGGCCACACCGGCGGTGATGGCCAGGGTTAGGCTTAATGCCCGGTACGGCATTGTCAGACCCCGTTATTGTTATTGAAGGCTTGGTTAACTTTTAACCATAGGATCGGATTGTCTTAAACGGCAAAAAATTAGGCCGGAATAGCAGAGGTTTTGTGTCGTTTTGCGAGACGGTTCTCAAACTCAGAACCAGCCACTGTCTTTGATGGCCTCAAAGCCGAAGCGCAGCCGCACCTCATCTCCCACCAGTCCGTTTTCCAGGCCGTAGGTCATGCCCCAATCGCTGCGGTTGATGACAGCCTCTGCGCTGATGCCCAGGGTGTAGTCCTCATGACCGATGGGATACTCCGCCGCTTTGTTGAGGGTAACGTTCACGTCGACCGGCCGGGTCTGCCCCAGCAAGGTCAGGTCACCGGTCACTATGCCGGTATTGTCCCCGGTTTTTTCAAAGTCACTCACTACGAAGGTAATGTCCGGGTGTTTGCTGGCGTCCAGAAAATCGGGCTTGCGGAGGTGGTCGTCCCGTTTATCGTGGTTGGTAAAGACACTGCTGGCTTTGAAAACCAGCTTCCCGGAATTCAGTTCTCCGGTTTCTTCGTTGTATTCAAACTGACCTTCAATATCCCGGAACATGCCCATCACCGGGGCGTAGCCGATGTGCATGATTTCAAAGCTCATGGAGAAGTGCTCTTCGTCCACTTCGAACTTCGCCGGCTCTGCATAGACACTCGTAGCCATCGTCAGCAGAATCGAGGTTGCCAGTGCTTCAGGAAATGACAGTTTCATGATTTTGTCTCCTTTGGAAGAGCCAGCGCACGTCCAGAAAAAAGGACCAGGCAAGTAATACCAGAGCGAGCCCGAGTGTTACGCTGGCAAACAGTGCAGGGGTAATGGGAACAACAGCTACCATCAGAGTGACCACCTGCCAGACACAGATGGTCTTCCGTCGGAAGCTGTCTGGCAGCGGGTTATTCAGCCAGGGCAACGGCCAACCGGCCAATATGAACAGATAGCGCATCAGACCCAGGGCAAGTACCCAGCTACCGGCTTTCTCCAGAGCCAGTGTGGCAACGCACAGCCCGAGGATAAAGAGCGCGTCCAGCTCCATATCGAAACGGGCACCGAAGGCGCTATGGCTTCCTGTTGCCCGGGCGATTTTTCCGTCGACACCGTCCAACAACAGGGCGATCAGGCTGATAACCGCATAACTCCAGAGCGCGGGTGAAGTTGCTGAAGATGAGTGGTCGCCGAGGAACGGAGCCCAGCCAACCAGCGCCAGCACCAGAACCGAGCGCAGCAGCGTGGCGCGGTTGGCCCAGCCGAAGTCGGCCCTCCACCGCCAGTGCCGGAGGATAAGGACACTTTGCCCGAGATAGAACGCAAAGGTGATTAGCCAGAAGCCGGTTGGCAGACCAAAGGCTTTGGCCAGAAAAAACGAAACGCCAGCCAGGCCCAGCATTCCCAGGATCAGATCACTGATGGGGCTGAAACTTCCTTTCATTGAGGTGCTGGTGGAATCCATACGCCATTGCGTCCGTATAGCCTGTGAGTGGCGTTCGCAAGCTCCCATTCTATGACTATAGTTTGGAGAGACTGCTTTTGCGTACGCGGCCATTCATAAAATGGACTATTCATGGACGTTGAGAACAACACTGCCTTTTGGATTACCGGGTATCAGGAGGCCAGGTTAGGGCCAGTGCCCGAGCCGACATTTCCCGCTTCTGAAACACCGTATGTGATCGTTCGTTCCCGCTATTCCGGCATCAGCCGGGGGACGGAATCCCTCGTCTACAACAACCAGGTTCCTGAAAACGAATATCAGCGAATGCGGGCACCGTTTCAGGAAGGTGACTTTCCGTTCCCGGTGAAATACGGCTATGCCAGTGTAGGAGAGGTTGTGGACGGGCCGGAAGCCCTGCTGGGGCAGAACGTATTTTGCCTCCACCCTCACCAGCAGCGATACGCGGTGCCCGCATCCGCAGTTCTGCCTTTGCCAGCCCAGGTTCCAGCTGAGAGAGCAGTGCTGGCAGCCAATATGGAGACCGCCATCAACGGCGTCTGGGACGGGCAGCCTGCCATTGGTGACAGAGTCGCGGTGATCGGCCTGGGCGTAGTGGGCTTGTTGGTGGCCTGGCTGGTCAATCGCATTCCCGGCGTGGAATTGATTGCGGTTGATACCAATGAAGGGCGAAGATCGGTGGCTCAAGCACTTGGCGTACCGTTCACAACCGAGCCGGACATCCAGGACTGTGACCTGGTTTTTCATGCCTCAGGGCACCCCTCGGGATTGGCCAAAGCCTTGGCGCTGGCGGGGTCGGATGCCCGTGTGGTTGAATTGAGCTGGTATGGCGACACGCCTGTGTCCGTGCCGCTGGGCCACGCGTTTCACCCGAACCGGCTGACTCTGAAATCAAGCCAGGTGGGGCAGCTATCGCCGGAGCGGAGGCCGCGCTGGAACCATCGCCGCCGCCTGAAGCTGGCGCTTTCCCTGCTGTCAGAGCCGGTTCTGGATGCGCTGATCAGTGGAGAGTCGAGCTTTGACCAGCTTCCGCAAGTCGCCAGAGATATCCTGATGCCGGGCGCCGATGCGCTTTGCCACCGAATCGTTTACTAACCAGGGAGAGACCATGTTCAGCCTGACCGTTCGTGATCACATGATGATCGCCCACAGCTTTAACGGTGAGATTTTCGGGCCTGCCCAGGGCGTTCACGGGGCAACCTATGTGGTAGATGTTACTTTCGAGCGCCACGTACTCGACAACAACGACCTGATTGTCGACATCGGGCAGGCTTCGGTGTTGCTCAAGGACGTGTTGTCGGAATTCAACATGAAGAACCTGGATGATATTCCCCAGTTTGCGGGACGAAACACCACCACGGAGTTCATGGCCAAGGTGGTGTTCGACCGCATGGCGGCGGCCATTCACGTCGGGCGCCTGGGCGAGGATGGCAAGGGCGTGGTCAGCCTGAAAGTGACCCTCAGCGAGTCGCATACCGCGTGGGCCAGCTACCATGCCGGCATCTGAACTCTGGTTCGTGGTGCCGGGAGACCCTGGCCAGAACACCGGCGGTTACCGTTATGTTCGGCGCCTGGTTTCGGCGTTGGCCAAGGCGGGCATTCCGGTACAGTTAACCGGCCTGGAAGGGACGTTTCCCCAACCGGATGACATTGCCCGGCAGTCGCTGGATCGGTTCCTTGCGGGCTTGCCAGACGGAACCCGGGTCGTGCTGGATGGCCTGGCCATGGGCGGCCTGCCTGAGGTTTTACAGCGACACCAGAGGCGCCTGAACCTGATGGCGCTGGTGCATCACCCGCTGGCGGATGAGAACGGCCTGAGCGAGCAGGAGCAGGCCTGGTTCAAGCACTCGGAAACGACGGCATTGGCCTGTGTTGGCGCCGTATTCACCACCAGCTATTACACCGCGGAACGGCTGCTGGCATTCGGAGTGACGCCGGCGCGAGTGACCACCGCCTTGCCCGCCGTCGACGACGCTTTTTTTCAGCAAGCGCCCCTGATTAACCGGCGTGATGCCACCAGGGCGATTCATCTGTTGTGTGTGGGTCATCTGTCACCCCGAAAAGCGCAGCATCAGCTGATTCAGGCGCTTGCTCAACTCACGCAACTGAACTGGCGCCTGACACTGGTTGGCAGTGCGGAGCGAGCCACGGATTATGCCTCGGGTGTTCGTGCCCTGGTCCGAGAATCCGGTCTGGAAAGCCGTGTTGAGTTTGCTGGCGAGTTGGAAGAAGCAGATGTGCTGACGGCTTATCAGCAAGCCGATCTGTTTGTGTTTCCCTCGCTTTACGAAGGCTATGGCATGGTCATCGATGAAGCTCTCGCAGCCGGGCTGCCCGTGTTGAGTTCCAACGGCGGCGCGCTGGTTTCGACTGGCGCCAAACCAGGCGTTGCGTTGTATGAAGCGGGCAATGTAGCGGCTCTGGCCACCAAATTGACCCGGCTGCTTGCCGAACCGGACGCCCTTGAGACACTGGTCGCGGGCGCCATGCAGGCCCGGTGCGAGATCCGTCGCTGGTCTGAAACCGCGCAAGATTTCCTTTCCGGCCTGGAAAAGGGCAGGCCGCGTAACCCGGTTCAATTTGCCGCGGATTGGCTGGAAGCAAGGGAGCCCGCCGATCACCAGGCCCGTGATGCGGGGCTGACGGCCCGGCTCGCCGAATGGCTTACCGAACGATATGACTGCCGGGCGTCAGGTAGTGAACCGGGCGCGCCTCTTCACTTTGTGGATCTGGGCACCGGGCGAGGCTCCAATCCCGTCTACCTTTGCCCGAGACTACCGGTACCCCAGCGTTGGACGCTGGTTGAGCCGGACCAAACCCTGGCCGGGATCGCCCTTCAGCGGGTTGAAAAACTGGATGCACCGGCTGTGCTGGAAACAATGGTCTTGACGAAAGATAACCTCAGTACGGCGTTGCCCGAAAACGCGGACCTGGTGACGTCTTCGGCCTTGATCGACCTGGTTTCCGAACCCTGGTTGAGCGCCTTGTCTGCAGCGGTGGCCAAACGTCAGGCGGCATTGTTGGTCGTCATCACTTACAGCGGATTATTTGCTCTGGAACCTGCTCATCCCTTCGATGACGAACTGCGCGCTCTGGTCAATGCTCATCAACACCGGGAGAAGGGCAGCGGTGCCGCGCTCGGCCCGGACGCCACGCCCTGTTTGAGTCGTTTAATGTCCGGCAAGGGCTACGAAATCCAGACGGCAGATAGCCCTTGGGTATTGACGGGTGAACAGGCAAACCTCGCCGCCATGTTGCTTGAGGGCTGGGCTGAGGCGGCCACGGAACAGCAGCCGGAACAGGCGAACGCCATCCAAACCTGGCTTGAAACCCGTCGGCAACAACTGGATGCCGACGCCCTCGCCATCACCGTGAGCCATACGGACCTGCTGGCATGGCCGAAGCAGGTTTGAACCCGGAGAGGCCGGTTCCCGGCTTTGGCCGAGGAGTCTTTCGCTGGTGTGTCACCCTGCTGCTCCTGGGAACGGTCCTGGTTTTTGTTGATATCGATAAGCTCGCCCAGAGGCTGGTGATGGTTCCGCCGACCATCATCCTTGCGGTATTGGTGGTCTCGCTGATTCAGGTCGCACTGTCGGCCTGGCGCTGGCGGTATACCGCGAACCGGCTCGGTGTAGCCATGGGTTTTGGCTTTGCCTTTCGGGAGTATTACCTGGCCGGGTTCCTGAATCAGGTGCTTCCCGGGGGCGTGATGGGGGACGTAAATCGAGCCTGGCGCCACAGCCGTTCGGCGAAGGGTTTGCAGCAACTGGCGATTGTCCATGCGGTTGTGCTGGAGCGCCTGTCAGGCCAGTTGGTGCTGGTACCGGTTGTACTGATTGCGGTGTCCGGGCTTTGGTGGACCGGGCAGTTAAATAGCCAGTTCGGTGACGCAGGCGTATCCCTGAACCTGGGCTATTGGCTGATTCTGCCCGCGTTGGCCGTACTCGGGGTTTTGCTGGTCTCTATGACGGGGTTCGGGGCCCGGTTCAGGCGTTATGTCCGACGATTACGCGGGGATGTGCGTCGGGCTTTTCTGGGTTGGAGGAATGCCCTGGTGCAGGTTGGTACCTCGGTTCTGGTTTTCCTGACCTATATGGCGGTGTTCATGTTGATGGCCACTGGCATGGGCTTGTTTGTCGACGGCACACCTTGGCTGTTGGTCGTGGCCCTGTGCCCGCTACTGTTACTGGCCATGGTGGTCCCGTTAACGGTGTCTGGTTGGGGCGTCAGAGAGGGCGTAGCGGCTATTCTGTGGCCGTTGGCGGGGCTGCCGGCAGAGCAGGGCGTGGCGCTGAGTGTTGGTTATGGTGCGGCGGTGTTTCTGGTGAGTTTGCCGGGCGCCCTGGCGTTGCTTGTCCGCCGGTAATCAGGGTTTGGCGGTGTCGAATGCCAGATCAAAAAGCATATCGCTGCCAAGATTCACCAACTGGGCTTTTGGGCGAAGCGCCTCATCCAGCTGGTCAATCTCCGGCAGGGAGAACGCTGGCCGGCCGCTGCCGATGATCATGGGGGCAACCATCACGTGTAAGCGGTCCAGTAATCCCGCCTTCAGGAAGGACGAGACGGTAACGCCTCCGCCCTCGATAAAAATCTTGCGAAGTCCAAAATCCTGTAACACCTGCAGGATACGTTCGGGAGAAGCAGGGGCTTCGTTTTCTGCGGAGCCCAGGCAAGGCACTGTTGTAACCCCGGTCGGATCCAGCGTTTTCGGGCCTGGCTGATAATCGCCGGCAATCAGATGCAGCGTAGGCGCATCGCCGTCGGTGAACAGGTGGTGGCTGGCAGGCACCCGCTGCCGGCGGTCGATCACGACGCGCACCGGGTTGCGGCCAGAGGTTCGGCGCACGGTCAGGCGCGGATTGTCGGTGCTGGCCGTTCCAGCGCCGACCACCACGGCGTCACACAGGGCGCGGATTCGGTGCAGGTGGGTAATGCCGTCGTCACCATTGATAAACCGGGAGCAGCCGGTGACCGTGGCGATCCGTCCATCCAGGCTCTGGCCAAGTTGGCCGATCACCCGGCTGTTAGTGGTGACGGGCTGGCACAGGGGCAGGAACAACGACAACAGGTTTCTCGCCTGTTCGGATGCCGGCTGAACGAGTTCCCAGCTTTTGCCGTTGATCTTCACCGCGGGTTGATCAGAACCGGGCACGGGCAGGGTGATATTGCTCCGGTTGATCGCGCTGAGTACCAGATCCCAGGCGTTATCGGTGTCCAGTGCGTCATTTGCCATGTGGTACCTGCTCGTTCGTTGTTCGTTTCAGTATAGGCAGATTGTGTCCAAAGCTATATGTACGATACATTTCCGGTTTGATTCACTTTTTCGGCCAACTTTTCAGGGGCACGGAGCCATGCGGTACCTGCAATCTTTTAACCGTCGTCTGCGTCGTATTCGGGAGCAGGGCCAGTTGTCCCTGGGGGATGTGGCCGAAATGTGTGGCGTGGACGAGGCCCGTGTCCGCAGCTGGGAGGCGACGGACGCACGCCAGAGAGGGTACCCCGGGGTTAGTGAATTGTTGGATTTTTGCCTGAAAACCGAAACACCGCTGGAACGTCTGCTGGATATGGACGATGACGGTGAGGATGGGCAACTGGAACTGCCGGGGCTGGCGTTCAGCAACAGTGATGATCTGTCAGTGGCGCTGAAAGAGCTTGAGCAGGAGATCAATCGAATCCAGCTCAGTGATGACGAAATCGAGCTGCTGCGCCGGTTCCGCAAGGCAAGTGCAGATAACCGGCGCATGGTGTTGCAGCTATTGGGGCGCTAAAGGGCCCAGGTCGCCTCTATTTTCCCTTCTTGTAGATGTTCTCGTAAACGAAGTTGGTGGCCTCCACGAAACCGTCAATGCTGCCGCAGTCAAAACGCTGACCTTTAAACTGGTAGGCCAGCACGCAACCATTCTTCGCCTGCTCCAGCAGGGCATCGGTAATCTGAACCTCACCATTCTTACCCGGCGGCGTACGCTCGATAATGTCGAAAATGTCCGGGGTCAGAATGTAGCGGCCGATAATCGCCAGGTTGCTGGGCGCGTCTTCCGGTGCTGGTTTCTCCACCATGTCGGTAATACGGTAAAGGCCATCCTTCATGGATTCACCCGCAATCACACCGTACTTGTGGGTTTCGTCTTCCGGTACTTCTTCGATGGCCACAATGGAACAGCGGAACTGGTTATACAGTTTGACCATCTGGGTCAGAACGCCGTCACCATCTTCCGGGCCCACGCAGAAGTCATCCGCGAGCACAACCGCGAACGGGTTGTCGCCCACCAGGTTGCGGCCAGTCAGGATGGCGTGGCCCAGTCCCTTCATTTCATTCTGACGGGTGAAGGCAAAAGAATTGTTGTTGATCAGATCCCGGATAGAGGTAAGCAGGCCTTCCTTGCCGGTACCGGCAATCTGGTGCTCGAGCTCGTAACTGATATCAAAATGATCTTCGATGGCGCGTTTGCCGCGGCCGGTGACAAAGCCGAATTCATGAATGCCGGCATCTGCGGCTTCCTCCACCCCGTACTGCACCAGTGGCTTGTTAACGATCGGCAGAATTTCCTTGGGCATGGCCTTGGTGGCCGGAAGGAAACGGGTGCCGTATCCGGCAACCGGGAAGAGGCACTTTTTGATCATGATTGTTCGTCCTTAATCAGGTGGTTTACCGCTTTGTTTACCCACAAAGCGTGCCAAGTGTAACCAAGTTGTATGCTGAGTTGGAGGGTTTCATTTCCGAGTGTTGATTTCTGGTAATTCTGTCGACTGGTTCCGATCTGTCCGGGGTGACTGAAATGCCTAGAAAATTGTTTCACTCCCGCTTTTAACTACATGATTTTACGTAACATTAAATTTGTAAATTTATGATGATAATGGTGGCCTGAGAGCGGCCTATCTTTTAAAGTTGCACCGAATTAATGGGTTTACATGAAATTGACATTGCTTCGGGTTTTCCAGAGTGCCGCCATTGATCTTCAAACTGCCTGTTCGTCACTTCTCATTGTCTGCACTGTTTTTGTGCGCGACAGCGAGCTGGTGTCTGCCAGCCTACGGTTCAGAGACGGCGCTCGATGGTGATACCCCGGAAACCAGCCGGCAGGCGTTGCTTCCCGAGAACAGTCTGAAGCTGACCCGTGAACACTGGCTGCGCTCCAAGATGAAGTTTTCCGGGCGCACCAACCGGGACACCGATCATCGGGATGGGGCGCTGAACGTGGGCCTGAATGGTCTTTTCTGGGCGAATCATCGTGCCGGCGTCCGCTACAGTGACGCCAAGACCTATCGGGTGGGCAACGAGCGCCGAGTACTCGGCTTCAGTTATGGCCTTCCGGTAGGGCGTAACCATCTGGATATTGAACTCCGGAATACCGCATATGAAGAGGTGTCCAGGGCAGACGGTTCCCGTTTTCAGAAAGAAGGGCGCACCCGGGATCTGATTATCACCGGCAGGCGGGCCCTGTTCTCTACGTTCGGCTATCAGTTCCTCGGCCGTGCCGGATACTCTTCCGTAAACCAGTACTGGACCCGAAGAACGGATGAAGTGCATCGTTCCAGTTACCAGTTATCGACCCTGGGGTTCGAGGCTAACGGACATCACAATCTGTACGGTGGTTTCGACCTGAGCAGCGGAATTCGTGCGGTCACGGGTATTGAGGCCGAGATAGAGCGTGCAACCGATTCGGAACAGGGACGGCGTGAAGAGCAGTTTGGGCGCATGGTTCTCAGTGCATCGCTTGACCGAGAGTTACTGGCCTGGCAATGGGGGCTGGACGGGGAATACCAGTTGGCGTCTGCCGATATTCCGGGTTCTCAGCACCTGAGGGTCGCCGGGTCAGGGCTGGTGGCGGGTTTCAACGGCCAGTCACTTAGCGTAGCCGAAGGTGGGTGGCTGCGCCTGGGTAGCCGTAGCCCGGAATTCGACGTTCCGTTCTTTCCCCGGTTTTCGTCGAGTGTTCGTCTTTCTGTCCTGCGCGGCTGGATTCCTGATGAATCATTCCAGCAGCATCAGGCAGGACATGTTACTTCGGGAGAGGTTTCATGGGGGCTATCTGCGCGGCAATTCAGCGCCGATGTCAGCCTGGGGCGGGTGCTGAACACAACCACAGATGCCATAACCGTACCTGATCAACCGGATGTCCGCTTTACCATGAGCTTGCAGATCTGAAGCTGCTCTGTCTCACGTCGTTTCATTTGATTTCGATTCGCTTACGAACTTGTCACTTGTAGCAGCCCTCGGGCGCGGTGCTACATTGAATGGACAAACCGTGAACCGAGGAAGGAAACGATGCACGCAGGGAAAGTAGGTCTGGTGGTTCTGGGATTGTTCTTGTTTGTTCCCCTTTATGCCCAGGCGTTCCAGTTTCAGGATGTTGTGGAAAAAGCGAAATCGAAGGCGAGTGCGGCGTACGAGCCGGTCCCTGGAATTCCCGACTTCATGGCAGGCCTGAGCTACGACGAATACCAGTCTATCCGCTTTGATCCTTCAAAAAGCCTCTGGCGAGAAGGGAATTCCCGTTTCCAGGTAATGCTCATTCCCGCTGGTAAATTTTACACCCGTCCAGTAAGCATCCACGTAGTGGACAGCGAGGGCGTCCATCCACTGTCGTTCGATAAGAGTCTGTTCAATGTCGACGACGAGGCGCTCAGAAAACGGGTGCCGGCCGATCTCGGGTACGCCGGGCTCAAGTTGACGTTCCCTTTTGATGGTCCCGACGTAGCCAATCAGTTCCTGGTGTTCGCGGGCGCAAGCTATTTTCGCGGCGTCAGTAAGGAAACCTCTTTCGGGCTGTCTGCGCGGGGTATCGCTGTAGACACGGGTTTGCCGACCGGTGAGGAGTTTCCTGATTTCACGGAGTTCTGGTTGGAGCGCCCCGCTCCTGACAGCGATCATGTTCGTGTCTACGCATTGTTGGATGGCCCAAGCCTGACCGGGGCCTATGAGTTCACGGTCTACCCCGGGGAGCAGACCCGGGTAGATGTGAAAGCCCGCCTGTTTATGCGGGAAGACATCGAGTTGCTGGGGCTCGCACCACTCACTTCGATGTTCTATTACGGGGAACATACTCCCAGGCCGCTTGGTGAGTGGCGCCCCCAGGTGCACGATTCAGACGGATTGTTAATCCATGATGATGCTACCGGCGAATGGCTATGGCGCCCCCTGATGAACCCGGATCGACTTGCCGCAAGTTTCCATAGTGTCCGTCGTGTTGGCGGCTTTGGTCTGATTCAGCGTGATCGGGAGTTTCGTCACTACGAAGATCTGGAGGCCCGATATGAGCGCAGGCCCAGCGCCTGGGTGAGCGCCGAGGGGGACTGGGGGAAAGGAAATGTGGTTCTGGTGGAGATTCCTACCGACGACGAAACCAATGACAACATAGTCGCTTTCTGGAGTCCGGGAGGTGAAGTGTCCGCAGGCACGTCACGGGATCTGAACTACTCGATTCAGTTCGGCGGTCCCGGCGTGGCGCCACATCCCGGCGGCAAGGTGGTAAACACCTTCGTCGGCGCAGGGGATCGTATAGGCGGCGGTGATCAGGCCGGTGCCTATCGGATTCTGGTGGATTTTGCCGGCGGTCCCTTGTCGGATCTCAACGCGGAGTCTCCCGTAGTCAGCAAAGTGACCGGGGGCGAGGGTGTTGAGGTGCTTGAACACTTTGTGGAGTGGGTAGCGCCAGAGAATCATTGGCGATTGTCGATCCTGGCCAAGCCCGCGCAGGATCAAATACTTCAGCTGCGGGGTTTTCTGATGGTGGATGATGAGGTCGCCACGGAGACGTGGAGCTACTCTTTGCCGCCGGGGACAGGCCTGCGGGCAGAACCCTGATCCTGGAGGATCGTATGGACGCGCAAACCTCTTACCAGTTGCTGGGAAAGCTGTTGGTGTACCTTGAATTGAGTGGCGCCAGTAACGACCGTAAAACGTTCAATGGCGCACTGGCCTTACTCGCGGACGGCGTTGCCGGAAACGAACACAGCGTTCGGTTTGAGGACCTTTTGGCCCGCATTCCTGACTACTTTGAGTTGGATGAGCCAAGTCTTCCGCCGGTAGCACCGCCGATTCGCCGCAGCAGTATCGGGTATTTCACCGATGACTGAGTCAGCGACTGTGTCCCGCCCCTGGCACCTGCAGGCGACGATCCGACGCCTGGTGCTGACTGCGTTTGTGGCTGGCCAGACGGGGCTGGCATCCTGGTTTCTGCTCCAGGTGCTGCCTTATCACGGCGGCAACGTGGTGGAGTGGCTGATTGTTGCTGTTTTCGCGGTACTTTACCTTTGGATTGCCTTTGGCTTCTGGATCGCGGTATACGGCTTCTTGCTGCGCTTGCTGGGCGGAGATCGGGCATCGTTACTGAAGCGCCATACGCCGAATGAGCTGGCGGCAACGCCGCTGTCAAAAACCGCGATTGTCATGCCTTTGTATCACGAGCCGGTAAGCTGGACGCTGAAGGGGCTGAAAGCCATTTACCTCGATCTGGCGCGATCAGGCCGCCTGGATGATTTTGATTTTTATATTCTCTCAGACAGTCAGGATCCTGATGTCTGGCTGCAAGAACAGCAGGTCTGGTTGAAACTGGTGGAAGAGCTCGGCGCTCACGGTCGGCTCTTCTATCGCCGGCGTCGGGTTAATCTCAACTACAAAAGCGGCAACGTGGCTGATTTCTTGAGGCGTTGGGGAAGTCAGTATCAGTATATGGTCGTTCTGGACGCCGATAGCCTCCTCGCAGGTGACACTATTCGGACCATGGTGCAGGTGATGAACCGGGAGCCCCAGGTTGGGATCCTTCAGACTGCTCCTACCATTATTAACGCTCGCTCCGCGTTTGCTCGTATCCAACAGTTTGCCAATCGGCTTTACTCGCCGCTTTTCGCCACGGGCCTGGCTGCCATCCAGATGGGGGATGCTGCATTCTGGGGCCACAACGCTGTGATACGCGTTGCTCCATTTATGGCGCATTGTGGATTGCCAAAGCTCAAAGGCGCTGGTATCTGGCAAGGGCCAATCATGAGCCATGATTTCGTAGAAGCGGCGTTTCTGGGTAGAGCAGGGTATGAAGTCTGGCTGGAACCGGCTTTGGGGGCCAGTTATGAAGAATCTCCGCCCACGCTTGATGACGAACTTGCCCGAGATCAGCGCTGGTCGAAAGGAAACCTGCAGCACGCAGCGCTGATGCTATTCTCGCCTCGATTGCGCCTGGCACATCGTTTTGCCTTTTTGAATGGCATCATGGCGTACGCATCGTCACCGTTATGGTTGTTGTTCCTGGTACTGACAACGATTGCTGCTGTGCAACTGACCATCGCGCCTATCGATTATTTTCCGGACGGGCGTGAGAGCCCCTTTCCTTTATGGCCAGAATGGCGGCCGACATGGGCCATCACCCTGGTCGTCAGCACCATGGCGCTGTTGTTTTTGCCGAAGTTTCTGGCCATTGTTGACGTCGTCGTCCATCGGGCTCTGAGTGGATTTGGCGGCTTTTTCAGGTTGTTGTCCAGCGTGTTGCTCGAAATCGTCGTCTCAGTGTTGCTTGCCCCCATCCGAATGCTTGCCCACAGTCATTCCGTCGTTTCGGCCCTGTTAAACGTTCGGCTGAGTTGGGCTGGCCAGAATCGTACCGAGGAGACCGGTTGGCGGGAGGCTGCTGTGCGACATCTGCCCGGACTTATCATCGGTAGTGCCTGGTCGGCCTTTGCCTGGACCCTGGACCCGATGTTCTTTTTATGGTCATTACCCGTGTCTGTCCCTCTGGCACTGGCAGCGCCAACAACGGTTTGGCTGAGCCGGTCAAGCAGCGGTGAGTCCCTGAGTTGCAGGGGCTTATTGTTAACACCTGAGGAGCGAACCCGTATGCCGTTGCTTGATGATGCAAGGGGCTTTCGAGAGGAAGCAGAGAGTGAGGTTGCTCTCACGCCGGTTGAGCAGGCGGTACTGATCCCTGCGGTCAATCGGCTGCACCGCCACCTTGCCGGGCGTGGCGCCAAGGGCCTGAAGAAAGAAGTCATTGAGGGTGAGCTGGACGTCTGTGTCAGCCGAGGCTACCGGGGAATCGACAAGGGCCGGCTTTCGCTTTTGCTGGAAGACCCGCAGGCACTGACAGCCCTGCATCGGCGAGCCTGGAGTGCGCCCCCGAACACATTCTGGGGGCGACGTGTTCGCAATCTCGTACTGCACGCGCAAGGTTTGCAGGATCTGTAAACAATCATACTTAAGCCTAACTCACAATTGTTGACAATCAGAGAATGCAGGCGTAGTTTCACGCTAAATAACTTCTGGATTGTTAACAAAACATGATTCAGGCACAGTTGCAAACCCAAACCCGCGCCGATGAGGCCTTTGATTGTCTGCAAACGGCGATTGTGAAGGGCGATCTGGCGCCGGGCGAAAAAATCGGCGAAGTCGAGCTCTGTTCCCGCTTTAACCTTACCCGAGGCCCGCTGCGCGAAGCGTTGGGTCGCCTTGAATCCCGTGGATTACTGGTCAGGCGCCCTCACGCCGGTGTGAAGGTGGTGTCCGTTAGTGCCGCAGAGCTTCTTGAGTTGTACCGAATTCGCGAAGTCATGGAGGGGCTGGCAGCCCGTCAGGCGGCCGAACGCATGCCCGATGAAGAAATCCGTGATCTCCTGGCCACGCTCGATAGTCACGAAAAAATGATTGAGGAAGCTCAGGGCCAGGCCTACTACCAGGCCGAGGGTGACTACGACTTCCACCACCGGATTGCCACCGGCAGTCGCAATACCAAACTGGCCCAGATGCTTCTGGGTGATCTTTACTACATGGTGCGGATGTACCGTTACCGGTTAAGCACCTCGGCCGGGCGCCCCCATCTGGCGCTGGGTGAACACCGCCGTATCGTCGAGGCCATTGCCCAGCGCGATGGCGAACTCGCCGAATTCCTGATGAAACGACACATTAATGCAGCACGCCAGAACATCGAGAAGAAAATCGAAGAAGGCGTTCTCACCATCTGATAAGAGAGGAAAAACCCATGGCTAACAAACTCTCCCCGGGCGCCCGTTTTCGTAAAGCCCTGAAAGAAAACCAGCCACTGCAGATTGTTGGTACCATCAACGCCTACGCGGCCATGATGGCCGAGCGGGTAGGGCACCAGGCCATTTATCTGTCTGGTGGTGGTGTAGCGAACGCCTCCTATGGTTTGCCGGACCTGGGCATGACCACCATGAATGACGTGGTGGAAGACGTGCGCCGGATTACCGCCGCGGTTGATGTTCCGCTGCTGGTCGATATCGATACTGGCTGGGGTGGGGCGTTTAACATTGCCCGTACCATTCGGGAGATGGAGCGTGCCGGCGCCGCTGCCGTGCACATTGAAGACCAGGTCGCCCAGAAGCGCTGCGGCCACCGCCCGAACAAGGAAATCGTTTCCAAAGAGGAAATGGTAGACCGCATTAAAGCCGCAGCTGACGCTCGTGAAGACAAAGACTTCTTCATCATGGCCCGTACCGATGCGTTCCAGAAAGAAGGTCTGGACGCGGCCATCGATCGTGCCAAGGCCTGTATCGAAGCCGGTGCCAATGGCATTTTTGCGGAAGCCGTGCACGAACTGAGTGATTACAAAGCCTTTGCCGAGGCGATCGACGCACCGATTCTGGCCAACATCACCGAATTTGGCGCCACGCCGCTGTACAACCGGAAAGAACTGGCGGATGCCGGCGCGGCGATGGTGCTGTACCCGCTGAGCGCCTTCCGCGCCATGAACAAGGCAGCGTTGACGGTATACCAGAATATTCTGGAAAAAGGTGACCAGAAAGACGTTGTTGACCTGATGCAGACCCGTATGGAGCTGTACGATTTCCTCAACTACCACGATTTCGAGCAGAAGCTGGACCAGCTGTTCGCTCAGAAAAAAGACTGATTGCGTTAAACTGAACAAAATATAAACAGAAAATCTGGGA
Organism: Marinobacter sp. UBA5687; assembly: GCF_002420325.1. Taxonomy (NCBI): domain Bacteria; kingdom Pseudomonadati; phylum Pseudomonadota; class Gammaproteobacteria; order Pseudomonadales; family Marinobacteraceae; genus Marinobacter; species Marinobacter sp. UBA5687. The sequence goes on along the minus strand of NZ_DIHV01000057.1, from coordinate 11,230 downwards.
GACCAACATGGCTGAAGCAAAGAAACTCGGTGGCGCTGGCCTGCGTGGCCAGGTAGCTGGTGAAACCGCCCTGTGCACCGTTGGCAAAACCGGTACCGGCCTGACCTACCGCGGATACGATATTACCGATCTGGCGGATAACGCCCAGTTCGAAGAAGTGGCTTACCTTCTGCTGCGAGGCAAACTGCCGAACCAGGCCGAGCTGGATGCCTACAAAACCAAGCTCAAGAGCCTGCGTAACCTGCCGGAAGCGCTGAAGCTGGTGCTGGAGCAGATCCCCAAGGACGCGCATCCGATGGATGTGATGCGTACCGGTTGCTCCATGCTCGGTAACCTGGAAACCGAACAGGATTTCAGCGAGCAGGACGACAAGATCGACCGCATGCTGGCGGTGTTCCCGGCCATCATCACCTACTGGTACCGCTTTGCCCACGAAGGCATTCGCATCGATACCGCCAATACCGAATGCGATTCCATTGGTGGCGTGTTCCTGGAGCTCCTGCATGGCAAGAAGCCCAGCGAGCTGCATGAGCGGGTGATGAACGTCTCCCTGATTCTGTACGCGGAGCACGAGTTCAACGCCTCCACCTTCACGGCACGTGTATGCGCCTCCACGTTGTCTGACATCCACAGCTGCGTGACCGGTGCTATCGGCTCCCTGCGCGGCCCGCTGCACGGCGGCGCCAACGAAGCGGCGATGGAACTGATTCAGAAGTTCAAGACCCCGGAAGAGGCCGAAGCCGGCCTGATGGGCATGCTGGAACGCAAAGAAAAAATCATGGGCTTCGGACACGCCATCTACAGCGAATCCGACCCGCGCAATGCCATTATCAAAAAGTGGTCTGAAAAGCTGGCCAAGGAAGTGGGCGATACCGTGCTGTACCCGGTTTCCGTTCGCTGTGAAGAAGTCATGTGGCGCGAGAAGAAGCTGTTCTGTAACGCCGACTTCTTCCACGCCTCGGCCTATCACTTCATGGGCATTCCGACCGAGTTGTTCACGCCCATCTTCGTGATGTCCCGGGTATCCGGCTGGACCGCCCACGTGAAAGAGCAACGCGCCAACAACCGAATTATCCGCCCGAGCGCTGAGTACACAGGCCCTGAACATCAGGACTGGTTGCCCATCGACAAGCGGAGCTGAGAGAGACTATGAATACCCAATACCGTAAAGCCCTGCCGGGCACGGAACTGAAATACTACGATACCCGCCAGGCGGTAGAAGACATCCAGCCGGGCGCCTATGCCAAGCTGCCTTATACCTCCAAGATTCTGGCGGAGCAGCTGGTGCGCCGTTGCGATGCGGAGTCCCTGACGGATTCCCTCAAGCAGCTGATTGAGCGTCGCCGCGACCTGGATTTCCCCTGGTACCCGGCGCGGGTGGTTTGCCATGACATCCTGGGCCAGACCGCCCTGGTGGACCTGGCCGGCCTGCGTGATGCCATCGCCGAGAAGGGCGGTGATCCCTCCAAGGTCAACCCGGTGGTTCAGACCCAGCTGATTGTTGACCATTCCCTGGCCGTTGAAGCCCCGGGTTTTGACCCGGATGCCTTCGAGAAGAACCGCGCCATCGAAGACCGCCGTAACGAAGATCGTTTTCACTTCATCAACTGGACCCGCACCGCATTCAAGAATGTGGACGTGATTCCGGCCGGTAACGGCATCATGCACCAGATCAATCTGGAGAAGATGTCGCCGGTGATTCAGAATCGCCCGGACGAAGACGGTCACCCGATTGCCTTCCCGGATACCTGTGTGGGCACCGACAGCCATACGCCGCACATTGATGCGTTGGGTGTTATCGCCGTTGGCGTTGGTGGTCTGGAAGCGGAAACTGTGATGCTGGGCCGCCCGTCCATGATGCGTCTGCCCGATATCGTGGGTGTGAAGCTGACTGGCAAGCGCCAGCCCGGCATTACCGCCACCGATATTGTTCTGGCGATTACCGAGTTCCTGCGTAAGGAGCGTGTCGTCGGCGCCTACCTGGAATTCTTCGGCGAAGGTGCGTCCAGTCTGACTATTGGCGACCGCGCCACCATTTCCAACATGACGCCGGAATACGGCGCTACGGCCGCGATGTTCTACATCGACGAGCAGACCGTCGACTACCTGAAGCTGACCGGCCGTGAGCCAGAGCAGGTAGACCTGGTTGAGAAGTACGCCAAAGAAACCGGCCTGTGGGCCAGCGAGATGACCGGGGCTCAGTACGAGCGCGTGCTGGAGTTTGATCTGTCTACCGTGGTCCGTAACGTGGCCGGCCCGTCCAACCCGCACCGCCGTGTCGCCACGTCCGATCTGCACGATCGCGGCATTGCCGTGAATCTGGATAAGGCACTGGAAGAAGAGAAGAAGGGCCTGATGCCGGATGGCGCGGTCATCATCGCTGCCATTACCTCCTGCACCAACACCTCCAACCCCCGCAACGTGGTGGCGGCTGGCCTGCTGGCCAAGAAAGCCAACGAGCTGGGGCTGGTTCGCAAACCCTGGGTAAAATCTTCCTTTGCACCGGGATCCAAAGTGGCCCGCCTGTACCTGGAAGAAGCCGGTTTGTTACCAGAACTGGAGAAACTGGGTTTCGGTATCGTGGCCTATGCCTGCACCACCTGTAACGGCATGTCTGGCGCCCTGGACCCGAAAATTCAGCAGGAGATCATTGATCGGGATCTGTATTCCACCGCGGTTCTCTCCGGTAACCGGAACTTCGATGGCCGGATTCATCCGTACGCGAAACAGGCCTTCCTGGCGTCACCTCCGCTGGTTGTCGCCTACGCCATCGCCGGTACCGTTCGGTTCGATATTGAACAGGACGCCCTGGGCTACGACAAGGATGGCAACCCGGTCACGCTGAAAGACCTGTGGCCGTCTGATGAAGAAATCGACCGCATTGTCGGCGAATACGTGAAGCCGGAGCAGTTCAAGCAGGTGTACATCCCGATGTTCAACCTGGATGAAGCCGAGCAGGCCAAGAGCCCGTTGTACGAGTGGCGCCCGCAGTCCACCTACATCCGTCGGCCGCCATACTGGGAAGGCACCATGGCCGCCGAGCGCGCGCTCAAGGGTATGCGCCCGCTGGCGATCCTGCCGGACAACATCACCACAGACCACCTGTCGCCATCCAACGCCATCATGATGGACTCGGCTGCCGGTGAGTACCTGCACAAGATGGGCCTGCCGGAGGAAGACTTCAACTCCTACGCCACCCACCGTGGTGACCACCTGACTGCCCAGCGAGCGACCCTGGCCAACCCGAAACTGTTCAACGAAATGGTCCGGGACGAAAACGGGGAAGTGGTACAGGGTTCCCTGGCCCGTGTGGAGCCGGAAGGCAAGACCATGCGCATGTGGGAAGCCATTGAAACCTACATGGAACGCAAGCAGCCGCTGATCATCATTGCCGGTGCAGACTACGGGCAGGGTTCTTCCCGTGACTGGGCGGCCAAGGGTGTTGCCCTTGCAGGTGTAGAGACCATCGTCGCCGAAGGCTTCGAGCGGATTCACCGCACCAACCTGATCGGTATGGGTGTGATGCCGCTGCAGTTCGAAGAAGGCACCACGCGCCACACGCTTCAGCTGGATGGTACCGAGACCTACGACGTGGAAGGCAAGCCCGCCCCCGGCGCCAAGCTGGAACTGGTCATTCACCGCAAGAGTGGTGAAGTGGACCGGGTGCCGGTGATCTGTCGTCTGGATACCGCGGAAGAAGTCACCGTGTACTCTGCCGGTGGCGTACTGCAGCGCTTTGCCCAGGATTTCCTGGCGTCTGAAAGCGCAGCCTGATCGCCATGGCAAGGTCAGGCGGGAGTTGTTCCTGGCTCCCGCCTGAAACATTCATTCAAGTGAGGCTCGCTCAATGAGTTTTGCTCCCCAAGTTCGTATTCCTGCCACCTACATGCGTGGCGGTACCAGTAAAGGCGTCTTCTTCCGCCTGCAGGATCTGCCCGAAGCCTGCCAGGTACCCGGTGAAGCGCGAGACAAGCTTTTGCTGCGTGTAATTGGTAGCCCCGATCCCTACGAAAAGCAGATCGACGGCCTGGGTAATGCCACCTCCAGCACCAGTAAATCGGTAATCCTGGCAGCGCCCACGCAACCGGACCACGACGTCGATTATCTGTTTGGCCAGGTGTCCATCGATAAACCCTTTGTCGACTGGAGTGGTAACTGCGGCAATCTCACCGCCGCCGTAGGCGCATTCGCCATTAACGGCGGCTTTGTCGCCAAAGAGCGTATTCCCGAAAACGGCATCTGTACCGTTCGTATATGGCAGGCCAACATCCGCAAAACCATCGTGGCCCACGTGCCTATCACCAACGGTGAAGTGCAGGAGACCGGTGATTTTGAACTGGATGGCGTAACCTTCCCGGCGGCGGAAGTGCAGATCGAGTTTATGGACCCGGCCGATGGCGAAGGGGCCATGTTCCCCACGGGTAATCTGGTGGATGAACTGGAAGTGCCGGGTGTCGGCACTCTGAAAGCGACCATGATCAATGCCGGTATCCCGACCATTTTCATCAATGCCGAAGACGTTGGCTACAAGGGCACCGAGCTGCAGAACGATATCAACAGCGACCCCAAGGCGCTGGCCATGTTCGAAACCATTCGCGCCCATGGCGCGGTGAAAATGGGGTTGATCTCGGATATCGCGGAAGCTGCCAGTCGCCAGCACACCCCGAAAGTGGCGTTTGTGGCCAAACCTTCGGATTACGTGTCATCCAGCGGTAAACAGATCAATGCGGCCGATATCGATGTACTGGTTCGGGCGCTGTCCATGGGCAAGCTGCACCACGCCATGATGGGTACGGCTGCGGTGGCTATTGCAACGGCCTCTGCTATTCCCGGTACGCTGGTTAATCTGGCAGCTGGCGGCGGAGACCGTACCCATGTGACTTTCGGGCATCCGTCCGGAACCCTTCGGGTGGGGGCGGAAGCGAAGGAAGTAAATGGTCAGTGGACTGCCACCAAGGCGATCATGAGCCGCAGTGCGCGGATTATCATGGAAGGTTGGGTGAGGGTACCTGGCGACAGCTTCTGATGGCTCCTATAGTTGGGACAGGAGGGCCGTAATATGTCTGCCACTTACGATCTCAACGAACGCCCGGACTACGACGACGTACTGCAACAAATCGCCGACTATGCCCTTGATTACCGCATAGAAAGCGAAGAAGCCTGGGAAACCGCCCGTTATTGCCTGATGGACACCCTGGGCTGCGGTTTGCTGGCGTTGCGTTTTCCGGAATGCACCAAACACCTGGGCCCGCTGGTGGAAGGCACGATCGTTCCCCACGGCGCCCGGGTGCCTGGCACTCCATACCGCCTGGACCCGGTGAAAGCCGCCTGGGACATTGGCTGTATCGTCCGCTGGCTGGATTACAACGATACCTGGCTGGCGGCCGAATGGGGCCACCCCTCCGATAATCTCGGCGCTATTCTTGCAGTTGCCGATCACATCTCTCAGAAGCGCGTTGCCGATGGCCAGGCGCCACTGGCCATGAAGGCCGTTCTTGAGGCCATGATTCTGGCCCATGAAATTCAGGGTGTACTTGCCCTTGAGAACTCGTTTAACCGGGTAGGGTTGGATCATGTTGTGTTGGTGAAGGTGGCGTCGACCGCCGTCAGTGCCAAACTGATGGGCGCCAACCGGGAACAGATGCTCTCGGCGCTGTCTCATGCCTGGGTCGATGGCCAGGCCCTGCGCACCTATCGCCACGCGCCCAACGCCGGTTCCCGTAAATCCTGGGCGGCAGGCGATGCCACCTCCCGGGGTGTTCGCCTGGCAGATATTGCCATGCGAGGGGAGATGGGCATTCCCGGCGTGCTGACGGCGCCACAATGGGGCTTCTACGACGTCCTGTTCAGCAAGACCAATCGAGATCAGGCCCTGAAACCTGAATCATCACGTAGCTTCGCATTACCACAGCCTTTCGGCTCCTACGTGATGGAAAACATCCTGTTCAAGATCTCGTTTCCGGCAGAGTTTCATGCCCAGACCGCCGCCGAGGCAGCGGTATCACTGCACCCGCAAGTGAAGGGCCGACTGGACGACATTGATCGCGTAGAGATCACTACCCACGAGTCGGCTATTCGCATCATTTCCAAACAGGGCAAACTCGCCAATCCCGCAGACCGGGATCACTGCCTGCAGTACATGACGGCGGTGCCACTGATCTTTGGCAACCTGACGGCAGAGCATTACGAAGACAGCTTTCACCAGGCCCATCCAGAAATCGACCGCCTGAGAGAAAAAATGCAGGTCATCGAGGATGAACGATATACCCGCGAATACCTCGAGGCCGATAAACGATCAATCGCCAATGCGATACAGGTTTTCTTCAAGGATGGCTCCAGTACCGACAAGGTTGCGGTGGAATACCCGATAGGGCACCGACGCCGGCGCAAGGAAGGTATGCCGCTGCTGGTGGAGAAATTCCGGGCCAATCTTCAAACACGCTTTCCTGCCCGGCAATGCGACGCCATTATGGACAGTTGTGGGAGTCTGGGGCGGCTTGAGGTGATGCCGGTGCACGAGTTTGTGTCGTATTTGACCTGAGGTGGATTAAAAGCCAGGCACAAGGCCTGGCTTTTAATCGTTGTTACATAACCCCGTTATTACGCCTGCTTTCTGCGCCGCAAACCTAGGCCAAGAAGACCTGTTGCAATCAGGGCCAGAGTGCCTGGCTCAGGTACGGCAACCGGGTCGTCTGCACCAGGGTTAGAAGCGGAATCCGCACCGTCCAGCCAGACGCTCCAGTTTGGCCCCATGTTCACGTCGTTGGCAGGTTGGTCCCAATCTGCGAGCGGGATCGGGTTTTGTCCGTCAAAGTTGAAACCATCGCTCAGTGAATTGCCGGCCGCAAAGTTGTTGTAGGTTGCTACCGTGAATATGTAATTACCGGCTTCGAGGAACGACAGGTTGAAACCTGAGTCATAATAGGTCTGGGTATCAGGGTTGATGGAAGCATCGTCATCATTCTGTGCAATCAGATTACCATCGCCACTCCAAAGGGCGGTGATAGGATCAAAGTTGTCGCCGCTCTGAAAAGAATCTGTCCAGACTCTTACGTTGTTTGTGTCCTGATTCAGCGTGAAATACGTGTAGACAACGTCGTTGTGATATTCGATTTCACCGGTAAAGTTGATAAGGGCTGCCTGGCTCGTCGCACTTGCGGCCAGTAAGCAACTGGCTGCGAGATATTTCATGGCTTTCACTGTCTTTCATCTCCTTGAAAGTATGTATTTTATTGCCCTGTTTTGAGCGCACGGCCATTAGCAATTCATATGCCGTTTTAAAAATAAATCATAAATAACAAAAGGTTGGGGTTTTGGGTGGTGATTCTCAGATTTTCGAGTGTAAAAAAATATGACAAGCAGGTGTTCTTGATTTTATTGAGGCCAGACTAACGCCCCCCCCCTCGGACTTTTTTATGGAAGATCGATGACGTCGAGTCCTGAGGAAGTTGTCAGCTAATTTAACGCCGGTTTCCCGTTGAAACAGATTACTCGCTTGACGATGTCGAATTGTTTTACATGCCCCATCTCGCTTTATCGCTAGCTCTTTGAATATAAAGCAGAAAAGTTTATGGCATAGAAAGTGCTTTTACTGTTCCTGCAAACACCAAGCATGGAGCGATACCAAAATGAACAAATTAGCACTAACACTGGCAACAGGAATGCTGGTCAGTGGCGCAGCAACGATTAATGCAGCACCTATTCTGAATATCAGTGGAGAAGGCCTTGCGTCAGCCCAGGCCGCAGAAACTGCGTTTCTTGGCACCCTGCATGCGGGCTACCTGACCGAGACCTTCGATGCAGGCTATACGGTGGGCGACCAGTCCTTGACAATTAACTCCGTTGCGGGCGTTGGGTCATTCACTATGAATGCTGCCGGTTCTGGTGGTGAGTGTGATAGTGGCAGCTATTCCTGTGCAGCCGGCCTCGCTGTGCTCGATACCGCAAACAGTCCATTCTCTGGTCGTTTCGACGTATCTGCTGACAACTGGTTAGACAGCATGGATGCCCAGGAGATGACGATTTCTCCTGCTGCTGGCTATACGGCAATGGGGTTTTATATGACAGACCCTAATGATGCCGGCGGTCGATTCTCAATTGGTGGTGTTGAATTCAATTTCGCAGATATTTTCGGAGCATCTCTGGGTAGCGGCGAGATCTACTATCTGACGATCTACGATTCTGAGGGGTTGGGTGATGTAACTATCTACGCCAACGATGTAAACGATGGTTATGGCTTGGACAACGTGACAGTTGGCACTGTACCAGAACCCGGTACTCTGGCTTTGTTCGGTCTTGGATTGGTTGGCCTTGGGCTTGCGCGTAGCCGTCGCGCTAAGTAAAGCAAAGGGTTAATGCTCAGTGCGACTTTTTAAGTCGTGCTGAGTACTCTTAGGCAGTTTGTAAGTTTTTGTGTGTAGATGTTTTTACGGTAACAAAATTTTGCAGTAAACTCTGTGTTCACAAGTTGGCAGTAAGCGCACCGGATGCGTCTTGTTTTATTGTGAACATCAAAAGGAGTTGACGTGGCCCACGTCAGGTTGTTCAGACATTATATCCATCTGCCCTTTGTCATTCTCGGCCTTATCGATCTGGCTGTGGTGGCTCTGTCTTTCGCATTAGCCGCATTCTTTCGATATTTCGGTGAAGTAACTTTCTATTTCGACAATATTGTCTTTGTTATTCCTTCGGCCGTTGTGTTCGGCATTCTCAACCTAACGGTCATGATTGCGCTCGGTGTTCATCAGGCCCGTGTAGAAGAGGGAATGTCAGGGATGATGCTGCGCACTATCATGGCCATGACGTTTGCTATTCCTTTACACGGGGTTGCCTACTTTGTTGCCAATGATTGGCTATGGTACCTGGGTAATTTCGGACTATTAACGTCGGCAACCGTATTAGCTATTTTTTCTCTTGGTATTGCCCGGGTTTTTTTCTTTGCGGTGGTTGGAAAAGATCGCTTCAAACGCCGTGTTCTCGTGCTCGGCGCTGGGCGTCGCGCAAAGCAGATGTTCGAGGATTTGACCACGCCGTTTAATCGTAAAGGGTTCAACTTGGATGGATTCATCCCCATGCCGGATGACACGGTGGAGGTGGATGAGCAGTACCTCATCAACCTGCCAACATCACTGCACGACTACGTACTTCGACACCCGGTGAGGGAAATTGTGGTTGCGGTGGATGACCGCCGTCGGGGCCTGCCAATGGAAGACCTTCTGGAATGCAAAATGGAAGGTGTGCACATCATCGACGGTGCCAATTTCTACGAGCGTGAATCCCGCAAAGTTGCCCTGGAGATGATTACTCGTGGTTGGCTGGTGTTCTCTGACGGGTTCACTGTTTCTTCGGTTTATGGGGTTGGTAAGCGGGCGCTCGATATTCTGTCCTCCGGTACACTTTTGCTGGCCACTTTCCCCATCATGATTCTCACCGCCATCGCCATCAAACTGGAAGACGGTCTGAAAGCTCCGGTGATTTACAGCCAGGAACGGGTAGGCCTGAACAACCAGGTGTTCAAGGTGCACAAGTTTCGCTCCATGATTACCGACGCAGAGAAGAACGGCGCGGTTTGGGCCCAGAAGAACGATACCCGGGTGACACGCGTTGGCGAGTTTATCCGTAAGGTTCGGATTGATGAGCTGCCACAGATCTTTAATGTACTGAATGGCACCATGGCCTTTGTTGGCCCGAGGCCGGAACGGCCGGTGTTTGTGGAGCAGCTGTCTGAAAAAATTCCGTTTTATGCAGAAAGGCATCGGGTAAAACCCGGGCTGACCGGTTGGGCCCAATTGTGTTTCGCCTACGCGGACAACGAAGAGGACACCCGGGAAAAGCTGCGCTACGACCTCTACTACATCAAGAATCAGAGTTTACTTCTTGATCTGTTGATTATAATTCAGACAGTAGAAGTGGTATTGTTCAAAAAAGGATCAAGGTAGTTTCGGGAGTCAGCTGTTCCCGGAACATGGAATACAGCACGGACCTCAAAGAGAGGAATAAAGATGTCACGGAAGTATCTCATCCAAGGGCTTATTGTGTCCCTCATGGCGGTAGCTTTGGCAACGGGTTGTGCCGGCCCTTCCGCTTCCTCTTCAGAACAGATCCAGCGCGCTTTGGCCGTTGATAGCCGGGACAGCGTGGACCAGTACATACTGGGCGCAACCGATGTCGTCCGGGTTTCTGTGTGGCGCAACGAGGATCTCAGCATCTCCGTTCCGGTTCGGCCTGACGGCAAGATCTCCGTACCGCTGGTAGGCGACGTGCAGGCCAGTGGCCGCACGCCCGAAGAGTTGGCCAGCTCCATTCGTGCCTCCCTGACCGAGTACATTCGCGAACCACAAGTGAGCGTGGTGGTGACGTCTATGGGCAGCCACGAATTCACAGACCGGGTGCGGGTAACGGGTGCGGTTCGTCAGCCCATTTCAGTGCCTCACCAGAGCGGCATGACGGTTCTGGATATCTTCCTGAATGCCGGTGGTGCGAACGAGTTTGCCGCGCTGAACAACGCCATGCTGTATCGGAAGCTTGAGGGCGAGGTGGTTGCCATTCCCGTAAAACTGGACGACATCCTGAACAAAGGCCGGGTTGAAACCAACTACGGCATGCGGCCGGGTGACATTCTTACCATTCCAGAGCGCAGTTTCTGAGTGGTTGTAGAGCTAAAAGGTCTGAAGGCGGGTTAGGTTATGGCATTACCGTTATCCCAGTTACCGCAGGAGATCATTCGCGAGGTCCGGGGCCGGAAGGGCCTCGCGTTTCTTGCGTTTGTGATTGTCAGTTTTGCTGTGCTTGGAGCAGGCTTTGTATGGCCCTATAAGTATCAGTCTGAGACCATCATCTTCGTAGACGACCGCAACATCATTGCGCCTTTGATGGAAGGGCGCGCCGTGGCCACGGAGATTAACGATCGTACCTCCGCCGCAAAGGAATTGCTGATGAGCCGGAGCTTGATCGAGAAAGTGGCCCTGGACTCTGAAATCTATTCGGATGCGCCCTCTGACCCGGCGGCACTTGAGTACCGGATTGCTAACATTCGCTCGGGTTTGTCGGTCAGGCCCCGGGGCGACAGTTATTTCAGTATTGGCTTCTCGTCCACTTCCCAGATGGAAGCATTTCGCGTTGCCCAGAAACTGGGGCAGGTCTTTATAGAAGAAACCAAAGACCGTAAGCGGGCCGAAAGCCGCAACGCCTACGATTTCATCGACAAACAGGTCAAAAGCTACGAGCAGCA